>JANQMT010000030.1:0-8237 GCA_028279945.1 Clostridia bacterium | reverse complement strand
ACCGATACTAATAAGTCGAAGGCTTGACCTGAAGTTGACCTAACAGCAATCTGTGATTGCGTCGTAGGTCATTCGCAACGAGACAGAAATCTTTGATTTTGTCTTCGAGACTGCGTTTGGCTAGCGAGTTAAAACTTTGTTAGATCATATCGATTGGCAACTTGTTTGCCACTTCTACATTGATTAGTTTTGAGGGTATAACTCTCAAATGAATATGAAGTTAGCATCAAATGAAGATTTGTGAGCTAGGGCTTGAACTGAAAAACTCTTAGCCAGCTGAAGCTGGAGAGTTTCCACTCTGCGAATCGCAACTTTTACCAATCATAGATTGGAAAGTTCGACTTGTATGAGACCTGCATATCAAATCTGGCAGTAGAGAAGACGAAATCAGAGATTTCTTTCTCCTTGCATGAGACCTACATCAGAATCGGAGATTCTGTGTTAGGGCTTCAATTTGAGCTAGGGCTTCAATCCAGTGGTTATAGCGAAGGGGTTACACCTGTTCCCATCCCGAACACAGTAGTTAAGTCCTTCTGCGCTGATGGTACTTGGTGGGTGACTGCCTGGGAGAGTAAGTCACTGCTGGTTGAGTAAAAAGATCCGATTTTATATCGGATTTTTTTATGTAGAAATTTTTTGTTGTGGATAACTGTATAATTTCATCATATATTTAAATTAATCTCAATAAAGTCAAAGACATTTTTATAAAAATTAACAATCTTATTGTACTAATTTGGAAGAAAGCTTTTTTATTTCTAAAAAACAGCGTATAATATGACTTGGGATTGTGTAGATATATGGAGGGATTAAAATGAAGTTTGTTTTAACGGAAAGGCAGAAGCAGTTTAGAAAAGAGATTAAAGAATTTACTAGAAATTACATTGCACCTTTAGCCATAGAAATAGATGAAACAGGAAGATTTCCGCAAGAAACTATAAAAAAGATGGCACAGAGCCATTTAATGGGGATACCTTTTCCTTCAGAATATGGTGGGAGTGGAAAAAGCTACTTAGATTTTGTACTTGCTGTTGAAGAAATTTCAAAAGCATGTGCATCAACAGGTGTAACATTATCTACTCACACGGCTCTTTGCAGCTGGCCTATATATGCTTTCGGTAATAATACACAAAGAGAAAGCTATCTCAAGCCGCTTACAAAAGGAGAGAATCTAGGTGCCTTTTGTTTAACAGAGCCAAATGCGGGGACTGATGCAGGGTCAATAAAAACGACTGCAGTTTTAAAAGAGGATTACTGGATTTTAAATGGAAAAAAATATTTTGTAACCAATGGTGGAGAGGCGGATATCTACGTGGTATTTGCATCAACTCATCCAAAATTACGGGGGAAGGGTATTAGTTCCTTTATAATTGAAAAGGGATTTGATGGTTTTAAACTGGGTAAGATTGAGAAAAAAATGGGTATACGAGGCTCAATGACAAGAGAGATTATTTTCAATAATTGTAAAGTGCCTAAGTCCAATTTATTAGGTGAAGAGAATAAAGGATTGAGTATCGCATTTTCAGCCTTGAATGTAGGAAGAATTGGTATTGCTGCCCAAGCACTGGGAATCGCAGAAGGCGCTTTTGATAAGACGGTTAAATACTTAAAGGAACGAAAACAGTTTGAAAAGCATTTATCTGACTTCCAAGGCCTCCAATTCGAAATTGCAGATATGTATACTAAAATTGAAGCAGTAAAGATGTTGGTGTACAAAGCTGCATGGACACTTGATCAAGGTTTAAATATTTCTTCAGAGGCAGCAGTCGCCAAGCTCATTGCTTCAGAAGCTGCTATGTCCATTACGACTAAGGCTGTACAGCTACATGGCGGATACGGGTATTTACAAGAACATGAAGTTGAACGAATGATGAGAGATGCAAAGATTACAGAAATATACGAAGGAACCTCTCAGGTTCAGAAAATGATTATTGCATCCCATGTTTTTAAATAAAATATTAATTATAGAGTTTTATTTTCCGGTTTATCTGGATATATTGGTAGTAGGTGTAAAAGTTTTATATTACTTGAGACATTGAATGGTATTAAAGATAAAAAAATAATCGTTTCAACTGGAAACGATTATTTAGAATATGAATTTGTTTTCTAACCTTCTACGGGTGCGTCCACTGGACATACATTAGCACAAGCACCACAGTCAATGCATTTATCCGGATCAACTACATATATTGAATCACCTTCTGTAATTGCTTCAACCGGACATTCTGGTTCACAAGCACCGCAGCTAATACATGAATCTTCAATTATATATGTCATGACGAATACCTCCTCTTTAAGATTCATAACTATTATAGCAAACTCTTTTGACTTTAACAATAAAAAAAAAAATATACATGAACTTGGATGGTGAAAACTATGAAAACTGTAGCTTTAATTGGAAAAAGCGGCACAGGTAAGAGCTATCAAGCATTGAATTTAGCAAAAGGAAAGGATATCAACTATATCATTGATGATGGTCTTTTTATAGCAAAAAATAAAATACTAGCCGGCAAATCAGCTAAAAGACAAACGACAATGGTAGGTGCTGTAAAAACAGCTTTGTATACAGACGAAGATCATAAAAACGAAGTTATGGCTGCAATAAGATCCCAGAACCCTGATTGTATTCTGGTAATAGGGACTTCAGAAAATATGGTTGATAAAATTATAAAGCGATTAGAATTACCTAAAAAGGATTATGCCATATATATTGAACAAATAACGAATGAAAAAGAAAGAGAAACGGCGGGAAAACAACGACATCAATTAGGAAAACATGTTATACCGGTTCCTACGGTTCAACTGAAGCATGAATTCTCGGGATATTTTATGGATCCGTTGAAAATATTTAGGAGAATAAGTTCAGGGAAACATGAAATAACAGAAAAGACAGTTGTAAGACCAACATATAGCTATTTAGGAGATTATTTTATATCTGAAAGGGTTATAGTGGATATTGTAGGACATATGCCAAGCTCTATTAAAGGGCTGGAAGAAATATTAAAAATAAGTGTAATCAGTGGGGAAAAGGGTATAGATATACATGTAGATATATCCGTCACATTTGACTATAATCTAATGAAATTAGCGAAGCAGCTTCAGATAAAAACAAAAAAAGAAGTTGAAAAAATGACAGCATTGAATGTACTCAATATACATGTGTATATAAGAAATATTATACAGTAATCTGGGTTAAATCTTTACAGGATTGTTATATTTATATTACAAAACACCGAAACTGATGAAAAATCAAAAAAAATATTCTATTATATTATTAGATATTAATTTTTGAAAGTTGGTGGTTATGTGTTTAAAAAGTTTAGATATGCTTTTTTAATTATTATCATTGTTGCGACAATGGTGAATATTTCATATGCAGATAAAATTGCATATTTTCCACCCTATCCTAAAGATATTAATATTTTTATTACAAAACCTGAGATAGGCATGAAATTAAAACTGAATGATAATGAGATTGAATCCATAGAAATGAAAGTAGATGGAACATCTGTAAATGCAGAATATGATGAAAGCAGAGAGATGGTTTATTACAGACCTGCTGCACCATTAAGCTTTGGTCAGCATTCAGTAGATTTGACTATACATATTAGTGGTTGGACTAATTATTTTAGTCAAAGCTGGAACTTTACTATTAGTGAAAATGCCGTCAATACTTATGCACCTGTCAACCAAAACCAAATATCTGCTCTAGACTATGTGAACGATTTTAGAAATAAATTAGGGCTCTCCCCCTTGAGTATCAGCAAAGCATTAAATGCAGCAGCTAACGCCCATACCAACTATATGATATACAATTCTAAGCTAACCCATAATGAGCTGCCGGGGGACAAAGGGTTTTCCGGGGGAACACCATTTATCAGAGCAAAATCTTATGGTTACAGTGGAATAGCAACTGCCGAGAATGTATCATCCGGCTATGGTGACCAGACGGAAGCTTTAGAAGCTTTTATCGCTGCACCTTATCATAGACTGGCTTGGCTTAATCCATATGCTGATGATTTTGGATACGCAGGTAAATCAAATTATCGCACGGTACTATTTGGGACTATCTCAGAAGGTGATGATAAAGAAATATATTATCCATATAATATGCAGAAAGATGTTCCTCTTAGTTGGGAGAATACAGAAACTCCGGATCCCCTTAATGGCATAAATGACCAAAGCATAGGATACCCTATCACAATTTCCTATTTCAGCGAAAAAAATGTTATTTCATTAGATGTTAAGAGCGTTACATTAAGAGACGACAATGCTAAAAAGATAAAAGAGGTTTACATTAATGAGCCGTCAAAAGACAAATATTTATCAGACAGCTTAATTATCATTCCAAAGGAGCCTTTAAACAGTAATACTAAATACTATGTGGATGCAGAGTTTACCGTAATTTTTGACGATGGTAGTAAAAAGGAGCGTAATAAATTTTTTAGCTTTACAACTGTAGATGTGAGAACTTATGCCTTTGAAGATATCTCCGATCATTGGGCACTGGATTATATTGAAAATTTAGTTAACGATGGCATTATATCTACAAATGATGGATCTAATTTCTATCCGGATACTAATATTACCAGAGGCGACTTTTGTCAATATATCGTAAAAATGCTTGATTTACCACTTAAATATATAGAAGGTGAATTCTCAGATGTATCATCATCTACAAGCAATGCTAAGTATATTGAAGCAGCAAAAAAACATGATATCGTAAATGGCTATGAGGATGGAACTTTTAAACCCAATAATAATATAACTCGACAAGAAATAGCAGTTATTATGAAAAGAGTTTACGAACTTGAAACAGGAGACACTGATGCTGCCTCAGACCACTCCCTGAGCTTCTCTGATAATGCTGACATACCCAGTTGGGCCGAGGATGGGGTCAAGCTATGTAATAAATTAAAAATTATTAATGGAAGGCCGGGTGGCGTTTTCGACCCAAGTGATTTTACAACTCGAGCCGAGGCTGCTACTATGATTAAAAGATTACAGGATGTTTTATAAAATAAAGGCTGGATCATATATGATCTGGTCTTTTCTATTAAATCAAGTTACTATAATAATATTCTTGTCTTGATTTTATGTTGAGAGACATTTGGTATATAATTTTTATTACAAAATAAACAAAGGGTGTAAAATGAAATAACTATATAGCTTAACGGTCAGAGCCCTAAAAACTTTGCAGTTGATAATGGACCCTTTGATTTTAATTCCGTTGCACTTCATTAAAATTAGTATTTCTCCATAAAAATTATATACCAAATATCTCTTCCAGCCAAAATTTCGTATTCGTTTGAAAGTCAAAAAATATAAGTAAAATAGGATGAAGAATTGATGAGTAATGTAAAAATAACAAAAGATATGGTTATTATTGAAAATCTGGAGCACTTTGACCCGGTACATGTATTTGAATGCGGCCAGTGTTTTCGTTGGAACAAAGAGGATGACAACAGCTATACAGGGGTTGCATTTGGTAAAGTGATTAATGTGAGCATGCAGGATCACCGGTTAATTATAAGGAACACAACAGAAGAGGATTATTATACCATATGGGAGGATTACTTTGATCTCAAAAGAGATTATGAAGCAATTAAAAATGAATTATCCAAAGACGATGAAATCATGAAGCAAGCAATCGAGTTCGGTAAAGGGATACGTCTGCTTAATCAAAATGAGTGGGAAACGGTTATTTCTTTTATCATATCTCAAAATAAAAGTATACCGATTATCAAGCAAAATATTGAGGCTTTGAGTCAGGAATATGGAAGATATTTAGGAAACCATTGGGGTAAAGATTACTTCGATTTTCCATCCCCTGAAATACTGGCTGACATTAGCGTAGACGACATTATGGCTTGCAAAGTGGGTTATAGGGCAAAATATATTAAAAAAACTGCCTGTGAAATTGCAAAAAGTGATCACCTGTATCATTTAAAGTATGGCTCAGATGAAGAAGCGGAAGCATATTTGTTAGGACTACATGGCATAGGGCCTAAAGTAGCTAACTGTATTATGCTTTTTTCCCTTAATAAATACCAAAGATTTCCCATAGATGTATGGGTTGAGCGAGTGATGAAAGAATTATATCAGCTAAAAGATACTAAAAGTATTACACAGTATGTGGATAAAACCTTTCAATCCTATGGAGGTTTTGCACAACAGTATCTCTTTTATTATGCTAGAGAGAAAAAAATAGGAAAGAAATAAATTCATAAAAATAATATTTCAATATCTTTCGACAAATTTCTACAAAATAAATAAATTAAATATGATAGTCTACTACAAACCGAAGACTAAAAAAGTTTTAAGTAGGAAAGAATATGAATAGCTATAATTTTTCAGTTCAAAAAGGAGTGGGTAAAGATGGAAGATATTATTTTAAATGCTTATGAACGACCAAGTAAAAAATTTAAAGAAATGGGATTTATACCGGGTGTCATATATGGTGACAGCATGAAAGAAACTACGCCGGTAAAATTCAAATTTCAAGCATTACAAAAAGTAATCAATCAACATGGTGAGCATGCAAAAATATGGGTAATGCTTAATGGTGAAAAGAAATTTGGTTTTATTAAAGAAGTCCAAAAACATCCGGTTTCACGCATTCTCCAGCATATTGATGTGCAAGCTGTTTCAAAAGACCATGAAGTTAAAATGCAAGTACCTATTGTGTTTCAAGGTGAAGAAGCGCTTAATTCAAAACAGCTGCAGCTGCAAGTACAAAAAACCATTGTGGAAGTAGTTGGGAAAGTAAGAGATATACCGGATAATATTGTAATAAATGTTTCAGAAATGGACGCCAGTGATTCAATCAATACAGATAATCTGAATTTGAATGAAAACATTAGAATTGTAAATGAAGATGAAGTTTATGCATCTATCGTTCACCCAACGTTGCGTACAGAAGAAGAAGAGACACCTGCAGCAGAAAGTGCAGAACAAGCTGAAGGCGTAGAAGAGAATAAAGAAGAAGAATAAAGAGATTATTATAAACACATCATCCTTATTATGGGATGATGTGTTAGGTTGTAGACAAATTGAATGCAGGTGTATATATATTTGTTTTCGCATTAATTTGGAGAAAATTTGATGGCAGATAAACTATAAAAGCCTAACCGCAAATAACCGCCGTCCATGGCTAAGATTTGCTCACAGACGTCCTGTCTGTGCACGACTTTTATAGCTTATCTGCCACCTAAATTTTCTTACCAAATTAACACAAGAAACAAATATATATACACCTGCATTCAATTGCAAAGTATTGTCTCATCTTTTGATACTGCGTATTTAAAAGTTAAATTATTAATTTTTTATTGCTACGAACTAAGAATATAAATAAATATGCTGTTTTTATTCATACTACCTAATAAGAGCAGGAGGAATAGGTTGTGCTGAAAGCAATAAATTTAAAAAAAATATACAGGTTAAGTAAAAAGCAAATGGCTTTGGAAAAAACGAATAGTAAATTTAAAAAAGCGGTGGATGGTATTAGCTTTTCAGCAAGTCCAGGAAAAATATTTGGATTGTTAGGACCCAATGGTGCCGGTAAGACGACTACATTAAGATGCATTTCTACTCTAATAAAACCTTCTGAAGGTGAAATCTATGTAGACAAGCTCAACGCGCTGAAGGAAGGGGAAAAGGTAAGGAAAAAATTATGTTTTCTCACCAATGAATTAAAATTAGATGAATTTTTTACACCTAACTATACCATGCATTATTTTGGAAGCTTATATGGACTTTCACAAGAAGACATTGAGAAAACAAAAGAAATCCTATTTGAAAAATTTGAGATTAACAGTTACCAAGAAAGAAAAATAGGGGAACTATCAACAGGAATGAAACAAAAGCTGTCCATTGCCGTAAGTTTAGTCCATGATCCTGATATTATTATTTTTGATGAACCCACCAATGGGTTAGATATTGTTACAGCAAAAAAAGTAACAGATTATTTAGTAGAATTAAAAAGCGCTAATAAAACAGTTATTATATCCACACATATGATGAACGTGGCACAGAAGTTATGTGATGAAATTGCTATACTAATAGATGGCAGGATTATTTTAATAGGGACATTAGAACAAATACTGGAACAAACAGGAAAAAAAGATTTAGAAGAAGCATTTTTCAAACTATACGTTGACAGCAGAGGCGGTGAAGAATAGATGCAGAGTATATATATCATTATAAAAAAAGAATTAAAGCGCGTATTTACAGATAAAAAA
>JANQMT010000014.1:0-14691 GCA_028279945.1 Clostridia bacterium | reverse complement strand
ATTTTTATTAATAATGTCAATATTTATTTTAAAATTATTAATATTTCTATTAATAATTTTAAAATAAATAAAACCTTACTAAATTAATAGCAAGGTTTTATTATCCTAATGTGTCAAATAGCCGTCTTCCCATATTGGAATAATTTGCCCTAAATATGTGGGCTTCAATTTCAAATGTGACTTAAAAAAATCTTTTACTCTTGCAGCTTTTTCTCTAAATTCATAATAATCTCTCCTAGGATATTGGTGGATATCGCTGGCTACACCATAAGCCTCTATCCCAAGAGTTCTAGCAATAAATAATGCACGCTTTAAATGATATTCCTGTGTCACAATAATTGCTTTATCAACACAAAAAATCTCTTTTGCCCTGTACATAGATTCATAGGTACTAAAACCTGCATGATCCATAAAAATATTTTCTGTAGGTACATCTTTATCTTCTAAAAAGCGGCGCATCCCATTCACTTCATCATATTCAACCCTGCCATGATCTCCGGATACCAGTATCCTATCGGTCGTGCCGTTTTCATAAACTTTGTACGCTGTATTTAATCGATCCTGCAATATAACAGAAGGTGTTCCATCATACATCACCTTAGACCCTAACACAATAACTGCATCGATTTCTTCCATCTCTTCATCCAATTCAATCATATATTTTTCGCCTACATAACAAACATATTCATCCACTAAAATAAATACCATACTGCAAAAAATTGAGATTAAAAAGAGTGTGATGAATACTTTTTTAAATTTTCTCATAGCTTGTCCCCCTTTTAATACAGTGATCAGACGTTAGAAATTAGTATAGGAAGGTTTTGCTTAGCAAAACCTCCTATAAATTTCTATATTCAACTATTCATCTCTAATCTATAGACTCAAAATGCATTATAAATTTTCCCTGCCCTTTGTCATCTGTAACCTGCTTTTATCCCAAACTGAATATTTCTTTGTATTGTTTTACTGTTGAATTTTTTGCTCTTGTAGAATATTCAGATAACGCTAAAAATTTATCTACAAAAGTAGCAATCCACGCCTCAGAGGATCTCGGAATTCCTATTGGAAACATATGATTTTTGATGATGTCTTTCTCTTTGTCGTTTAGCTCAAAATATTTCAATGCATTTTCTAAAGCAATCAACGGATGGTTCTTCGCGTGTTTAAATGCTTCAGGAAAGACTTTCTTGCCTTTTCCTTTTTTAAATTTATATAGATAAAAATCGTGTAACAAGCAGCCTCTTGTTATAGATACATAATCTAAATTCATTTTTTTAGCAATTTTATAAGAAATATAAGCTGTATCCAAACAGTGTTCATAGACACTTTCATTATGATGTCTTATATCCTTCATTGGTTGATAAGCGTCATGTGTAATAATAGGCTTAGCAATCATCATAAACTCTTTATTAAATTTACCCAAGTACCATCTTCCTTTCAAATTAAACTAGAATGACTATTATGTATTATAACATAAAATAATGATATTAGAAATTTGTAATTTTCACCATAACTATATCTCTGCTATCAACATTTCTAGGGCTAACCTTGGGTCCATGACACCGGTTTTAATATTTTTATCCATCTCATACATTTTAATCATATTCTTTTTCAATGCATTTAATGTAAGTCCACTCGCATTTTTTAGTAATTTTTTAATGACAAAGTCCGGTAAACCCAACTGTTGTTTCATATAAGCTGTATCCTTGCCCCTTTCTCTCATTATTTTTACTTGCAGCATATTATCAAATTGTCTTTGAATTAAAGCCAGTATTTTATATTCAGCTTCTCCAAAAAGCAATGCATGACTTAGCAGTTTTACCCCTTGAGCCTTGTTGCCGCTTGTAATTGCTTCTATCAAAACAAAAATATTTTTTTCTAAACCGGATGAGATGCTGTCCATAATATCCGATTCTTTGATTTCATCAGCATCTCCTACATAATGTAATATTTTATTAATATCATTTTCCAAATTAAAAAGTGTATAGTCTGAATCTTTATCTAAATATCCACAGCTTTCAATGAGCAATAATGTATTTTTGACGTTGATGGTTTTTGCCGCATTTTTAAATCTTTTTTCAACCCATTTTTTTAAATCATTGGTGCTCAATTTAGAAAACTCAAAAACACTATTTAACTTATTAATCTTTTTATAGATTGATTTTCTTTTATCTAATTTCTCCCCACAAACGAATATTACAATACATGTACGCCCTATATCATCAATATATGAAGCCATTTTTTTCTCATCGCTTTCGCCAAAGCTTTTAACTTTTTCTCCTTCTAAGACAGAATATCTGTCCACCAGTACCAAACGCTTCTCCGCCATAATAGGCAAAGTTTCACAGATATTAATAATCTCGTCGGCATTGGTTTGTTTGATATCAACAGCATTATAATTAAAGTTTTCAAATTCTTTTTCCACATATTTTTTTTTCAAAGAATCAATTGCCCAATTAATAAGATATCGTTCTTTCCCATAAAAAAGATATACATGATTCCCCTCGTTCTTTTTAATATGCTTCATAAATTCTTTATAGTTCATCGTCATCACCATCTAACATCGTTTTTACATCAATCTTATCTCTTTGAATGTTGATCAGGATTGCACCGTTTTTATCATTCCTATAAACCATAATTTCCTTCTCTTTGTATCGTTTTAGGACTTCTTTTGAAGGATGTCCAAAGTTATTATTTTTTCCTACCTGTATAATCGCAATACTTGGATTCACCTTATTAACAAAATGGATTGTACTGGATGTATTGCTTCCATGATGAGGCACTTTCAGAATATCCGCATTCATATTGCCTATTTCTTTCACCAATAGTGATTCTATCTCACTTTCAATATCTCCTGTCAGTAATGTTTTTGTTCCTTCATAATCTAATAACAGCACAAGTGACCGGTTATTCTCTTCTTCATCATCATATGATTTTTCAGATTGTTTCTTTGGGTTAAAAACTACAATAGATATATTCTTGTCAATTAATATTCTATCATTTTTTTCAAGATATGCTATATTTGTTTTTCTCTTCTCAGCCAATTTTTCTATTTCATCGTTTAATGGATGGCTTCTTACATGAATCGGCAAAGCCAATTGTTTCACGTCCAGTGTGTTCATTAAAGATAGCATACCTTTATAATGGTCCTCATGCAAATGTGTTATAAATGCCATATCAATACGGCTTACACCATTTTTCAATAAATAAGGCGCTAATATTTTTTCACCTACATCATATTGGTTCTGATTTAGGCTGCCTCCCCCGTCAACTAATATATTTTTTCCATTAGGCGCTTTGATGTGTATACAATCGCCTTGACCTACATCTACAAATATAATCTCATATGGATTAATCCAAAACCTGCCGATTTGAAAACTGACGATTATACCGAGCACCCCAATCAGTACCATCTTTCGTTTGTGAATCATTAAACTTTTCCAAACAACTTCATAGGCTAAAATTAATAGCGTCACATAATACAAAATGACAGCACTTATAGGGGGGCTAATGACGTTAACAGAACCACTCCTAAACAGATATGTACTCCATTGGTTCATAACAATCAGTGCTTCAAGAAACATCTCTTCCAGTAGCGCTGTCCACAAAAAAGCTTGCCCTCCTATTATGCTGAGAGGCAGCATTAAAAATGCAATAGGCAATGCCACAGATGCTGCTAAAATCACAGGTATATTGATTAAAAAAGCCGAATAAGAAAAATAATTGAAGTGATATGCAACCAAAGGTACAGTCCCTAACTGAATCGCCAATAAAACCACCAACATATCCATGAAGGCATTTTGGCATTTGATTTTTGTTTTTAGATAAGGGTATAGGATCCCTACGGAAAAAACAGCTGCAAAGGATAATTGGAATCCTGCATTAAAAATGGAATAAGGATTATGGATCATAAATAGAAGAGCCGTCAAAGACACGGCAGAAATCAAATCATATTTTCTGTTTAGGTGTCTTGAGGTTATATATATCATAATCATAACCACCGCTCTTGTAACAGAAGGAGAAAAATTAGAAATAAAGGCATATGATAACATCAAAAGTGTAATGCACCCATCTTTTAATAAACTATTATTCCTCCCAAACAGCTGAAGCAAGCCATAAAGTATACCCATGTGTATCCCTGAAACAGCAAGAATATGGGCTGTTCCATTTTTTTTAAAATCATCATAAATATCATCATCAATAAATTGTTTGTCGCCAAACAGTAATCCTATCAATACACCGGAAGCATCATCATCCATTATGGTCTTGATTTTATTTTGGAACTCATATTTAAATTGACCCAGATGGCCCATAAGAAATTTTGCGTTTCCTTTTGCCCAATATACATCCTCAGTTTTAGCATCCATCATCATATGTATTTTTTTCGTTTTTAAATATAATTGATAATTAAAGCATTTGGGATTTCTATTGCTTGCAGGCAGAACCATCATTCCATTGACTTGAATTCTCTCACCGATTAATCGGTGAATATTTTCATGCGCACCAGAAAAATTTAAAACCAACTTTTGGGAACATTTTACAGCCTTATCTTGATACTCGATAGATTGAAGCTGTACAACGGCTCTATAATAATCTTGTTTTTTCACTGTCACATCTTGAACATGTCCAACAGCTAAAATTTCCTTGCCTTCAAATTGTTTTATCCACGTATGTCGTTGATTGGCGGTTTGAAAGTATAGACTTGACAGCACTATGATTGCAAAAAAAAGACACACTATTCTGCCCTTGGCCTTATAACGTAAAAAAAACAATAACAAAACAGATAGCCCCAAAGCTATCCCTAAAATATATGGTTCAATATGAAATATATACTGGACTATGATGCCTATTGTATATAGTACCAGTATATACAACAATGGCCTTCTCATCCCTTCTCCCCCCCATTTAACAATGGTTGAACAATGGTCAAACAATGGTCGAACAGTGGTTGAACGATCGTTCCACTATTGTTTCACTATTTGTCTCTAAGTTTTCATAACTTGCTTTACACTACCAGAATAAACCTAAATTAAACCTTATATAGATCCGGCCTTCTATCCTGGTGGCAAGTAATCTTCTGCCTTGTTCTTTGGACTAAGCTAAGGTCAAGGTCACAATATAAAATTTCCTCACTGCTGCCCATTTGTCCTATTATTTCCCCCCAAGGATTAACCACCATAGATTTCCCAGGAAATATTGCTTTAAATTCTTGTCCTATTCTATTTGCGGTTACAAAATATATTTGATTCTCTAAAGCTCTTGCTTTACATAATATTTCATAGTGGTCTATGCGTGTTTCAAACCATTGAACAGGCGCAAATATAACCTCCGCACCTTTTAATGCCAGGGTTCTGGAAAGCTCCGGAAACCTTAAATCATAGCAAATTAGAATGCCACATTTGACGCCTTCCAATTCAAATACTTCTATGCCATTTCCGCTTGATATATATTGGTCTTCTTGTACATGACGAACCAAATGTATTTTATCGTAGGAATGAACCACTGTCCCTTCCCTGTTGAACACATATGCTCGGTTATATATTTTACCATCTTGATTATCAGCAATAGACCCTGCCACAATATTTAGGTTATATTGCTTGGCTTTTTTCGATAAGGTATTTAGGGTTGGCTGTCCAAATTCATCTGCATTTTGACAGATTGCTTTAAAATTATAGCTTGTATTCCACATTTCAGGTAATACAACAACATCCGGCTTTTCACCGGATGCTTTGTCAATCATTTCCAGTACTTTTTTCCTATTGACAGCAGGATCACTGAAATGAATATCAAACTGGAGAATTGCTATTTTCATCTTTTCACCTACTTCTTAATGTATAAACCTCTTTCTACTTTTTTAACACCGTCTATTTTTTGTATGATTTTGTCTATATAGATATCAATGTCCTTATAATGCATGTTAAACCCTTTTCTTTTCAAAAACTTCAAAATGGTCAATAATCGAATAGGATAGTCTCCAGGGTTTTTAAAATAAGGATGCTTTTCAATTTGCTTTATTATTTTATCTTCATCCAAGATCACATGATTAACATTTGTAAATATATCAATATTAGATTCAATATTACTGATGATAAATTCTATATCTTCTAATGGTTTATTATGCTCTTTAAAAATATGTCTCAACTCTTTATAAAAATTAAGCTCTTCCCTCAAATTTTCATCGGATAAAGGTATACGTAAATTAAATACCTTTTCCCCATCGTTATAGTCTGATTCTTCCATTTTTCTTCTCCTCATTTAATAAGTTGCCTTTTGTTCTATTTTAAAGTTTTATACAAAAACTGTCAATTATTCGTTGGAATTTGATGTATAGGCTTATACACCTGCATTCATTTTTCCATAGCCTCAAGGCGTAAAAAAGTGCAAGGCTGTAAAATCCTTGCACTCAATTTATTATTTATCAATTACCCTATTTTTACTTCACTTCTGCAATTCTTTGGTTAAAAATATACTCTAAGTGCTTCTGCTCCTCAGGTTTAGTTACAATGCTGACAAGAGGTACAATGATTAAAGGTAAAACAATGGATATAGCACCTATAGTAGGGATTAGTGGACTGGAAAATCCATATTTTATAACACCAAAAACAGTGATGGATAATGCTGAAACCATACCTGCCCACACACCGGTTGTCGTTACACGCTTTGAAAACAGTCCAAACAAGTAAGGTGCAAGCAGGCATCCTGATACGGAACCCCATGAAACTGCCGCTAGTGACAGAATAGGACTTTTTTGTATCGCCATAATAAAAGATAATATTACGAAAAATACACATAAGCCTCTCATAAGCTTCACCATAGCTGCTTTATCGATATCAGGCTTCACCACTCCTTGAATTAAATCTACTGCAATGGCAGAGCTGGATGCTAACACCAATGAAGCCAGTGTTGACATGGAAGCAGAAATAATGAGCACAAATATAATAGCTGAAACCCAGTTGGGCAATGTATTTGCAATAATTTGCGGAATAATCATATCATAGCTTTCCGGTTGTTGATTTTCCAGAATTAATCGCCCGCATATGCCTGTAAAATATCCTCCAAATGTAATAAGCAAAGCGAATGCGGTAGATACCCATTTTGCCGCGACAATTGATTTCTCATCCCGAATGGTATACAGCTTGTGAACCATTCCCGGCATTCCCCAGCTCCCTAGACTGGTCAATGCTACTAAGGATATTAAAGGCACCAGCCCCGGAGGTCCAACTGTCTTAGCCAACGCAGGTTCTATTTCGGATAACCGTTGAGCTACTTGAGCAATGCTGCCTACGGTCCCATGAGTAGTAACAAAAATTAACATCAATATGACACCCACAATCATAATCATACCTTGTATGAAGTCAATTCTTGTGGCAGCAACAAAACCTCCCAAGAAAAGATACAATGAGGTTAATGCTGTCATAATCAATAATGCATAGACCATTTTTAAACCAAATATTTCTTCAAAAAGATAACCTAGACCTTTATACACTGAAGCCGAATAAGGTACTAAAAAAATAAATATAATCAAAGCAGATACAATTTTTAACCATTTGCTATTATATCTGACACCAATAAACTCCGGCATTGTGGATGCATTTAAACGATGTGTCATTTCTCTTGTACGCTTTCCAAGAACTTGCCACGCTAAAAAACTCCCTACAAACGAGTTGCCCAGTACTATCCACAAAGTAGACATTCCAAAATTCCAGCCTACCTTCCCGGCATATCCTATAAACATTACTGCTGAGAAATATGCTGTTCCGTAAGAAAAAGCAGACATCCAAGGGTTAATCGACCTAGAGCCCATTAGAAAATCCGAAACCCCTTTTATTTTTTTATTACTGATCACTGCTATTATAACAATTAGTAAAACATATAAAATTAACATAAAAAAATGCATAAAAAATCCCTCCATCAGTCATTTTATTCTTCTTATCTATACAACTAGTCAGCAATAACAAAACAGAGAGAAACAATCTATTAAGATATTTCCTGCCACACTACCAACCTCCTGTAAAAAACACAAAGCTTACGCCTCACAGCTGCTACACAGACGGCATTTATATCAATACCATCTAACTACCCTACCATTTTACTTGCCTTCCTATGAGTTTGTCAAGATGACAAGCCGTTTCAATGAACAATACCGTCTAAGTATTACTAATCTCAGGAATAGACCGATGCCCTAGACCAATGACCACTTCATTAAGATGTAATAGTCCTATGCTCATAAAGATACATATACTGAGATGCTCTTTGTGCCTGCAAATACCAATTTTTCCGCCTCCATTTAACCCTGTTGCTTTAGAAGCAATCTGCATGATGGCTTCTCTTGCTGCTCCTGCAATTGCACCGTCATGAACATGACATTCTTGAATTAATCCACTCTTTCTTGATGCAATAATAGCGCGTTCAATGACAATATGAATGGTTTCAATAATGTTACCCCCAACATCTACTGCTGTGCCGATAATATCTTTTTCTCTTAATTTAGAGATTAATTGCTCTTCTGATGCTCTTGAAGATGTAATCGCAAGCTTTATTGACGCTTTAGCGACATCAGTACTGTCAAACATATAAGTTATCCTCCTTATATTTTAAATGTTACTATTTTCCAAAATATGCTTAATAATAAGCTTCAATGGGAATAATAATCATCATAAATTACTTACTTCATAGTTATTTGTATTATAACGTTTTTATTACAAATACACAATAACATTAACATATCTAAGGGGTTATGATATAATATCATCGACTTTTATTTAATCAATGAGGTGATAATTTTGGAAGAGGAACGACAACAAAGATCCAATAGAAGGCAATCCAATAGAAGAAAAAAAAAGAAGAATAAATTTAAAATATTAAAAGTTTTATTCCTTGCAATACTAATAATTGGAATTACCGGTACCATTACGGTTGGTGCAATTGTACATAATATTATCAAAGATACCGAACCTATTGACCCAAATGAAATTTATGAATTATTAAATGAGAACTCCTTTATAGTAGATAAGGATGGCAACTTAATAGAAAAAGTCCAGAGAGAAGGCTTGCGTACCAATGTTAAATTCCAAGACATTCCGGTTGATTTGCTGGATGCATTTATTGCCATAGAAGATAAAACCTTTTGGGACCATAAAGGCTTTAATATCGTGCGTATATTTGGAGCTATTTGGGATGGCGTAAGCTCCGGAGATAATATAAAAGGAACCAGCACCATTACCCAGCAGCTGGCCAGAAACCTTTACTTAGCAGATACAAAAAGTGAACGTTCCATGGAAAGAAAAATAAAAGAAGCTTATTATGCTGTCCTTCTTGAGAAGCATCTCACCAAAGAACAGATCATTGAAACTTACTTAAATACCATTTATCTAGGGTTTAGTGCAAACGGTGTTCAAGCAGCATCCCAAGCATATTTTTCCAAGGATATTCAAGATCTTAATATTGCAGAATGTTCTGTTATAGCAGGTATTACAAAAAATCCTTCGCGATATGCACCCATTAAAAGGATTAAAAACGAAGATACAGATATGGCAGATCCAAATATTATTAGTGTTGGAGAAACCTATACGCTTTTATATGATGAACGTTACAAAGACAGACAAATGCTGGTTTTAAGATTTATGAAGGAATACGGTTTTATAACCGAAGAAGAATATGACGAAGCAGTCAACACAGATATGAGGGCTCAAGTTAATCCATCCTTTGTAACCAATACTGAAATTTCATCCTATTTTACTGACAAAGTAAAATCAGATGTGTTAGATGCTTTAATGGAAAATTTTGATATATCTGAAAAAGAAGCTTTGAACAGAATGTATAATGGTGGTTTAAAAATCTACGCTACCATTGATATGGATATGCAAAAAATTGTAGAAAAAGAGTTTAAAGACGAAAGTAACTTTCCTTCATTGAATATCCGAAATAAAGACTCCTACGGAAATATCAGAGATAGTAAGAACAGAATTATCCTATATAAGTACAGTAATTTGGTTAACGATGACAATCAGTATATCCTCACCAGTAATGATTATAAGAAGGATGGTTCCGGTAATTTAGTTTTATTTAAAAATAGAAAACTTATTTTTGATGCCATATATGGAGAAGAAAAAGAAGAACTGAAGGATATAACGATTTCTATTAAAAATATTTATAAACAAGATGATATTTTTTCTATTATTCGTGGTGGCAGAATATTGATTCCCAATACTTATAAGTCACTTGATGAAGACGGAAATGTTGTTATTGATAAAAGCTTTTTAAATGACAACCCAGACTTTTTTGTTAGCAGCGGTGACGCTCTGCTCATTCATGAAAAAAATTATAATTTAAATGCTGAAGTTATACAGCCCCAGTCTGCAATGGTTATCATGGAACCCACTTCTGGAGAAATTAAAGCATTGGTTGGCGGTCGAAATGTTTCCGGCAGCAGAATGTTTAGCAGAGCAACCAGTCCTGCTCAACCTGGGTCGTCCATTAAACCTCTAGCGGTTTATACCCCGGCTTTGGACAATGGCTTTACTGCCGGATATGTTATTGATGATGCCCCTATGTTTAACGACAAGAATGAAGTTTGGCCTAAAAACTGGTATTCAGGCTTTAAAGGCTTGGTAACGCTCCGCTATGCCATGCAGCAGTCCGTCAATGTGGCCGCAGTTAAAATATGCGATGCTGTGGGTATCGAAACCTCAAAAGCATATTTAAAGAAATTTGGTGTTACCTCAATACTAGAAACAGGACCTATAAATGATAATAATACGGCAGCTTTAGCGCTAGGTGGTATGTCTCATGGTATTTCTCCTTTAGAAATGACTGCGGCCTATGGTACGCTGGCTAATAAAGGTATTTATAATGAACCCATTTCTTTTACAAAGGTAGAAGATAAGTCCGGCAAAGTCATCATAGACAACAAACCTGAACGTCATACGGTAGTAGAAGAAGATGTGGCTTTCATAATGACCGATATTTTAGAATCATCCGTAACAAGCGGTACCGGCTGGCGCGCTAAGCTATATGATAGAAATGATACAATTCCGGTGGCAGGCAAAACAGGTACAACCACCAATAATTATGACGCTTGGTTTATGGGATATACACCTTACTATGCCAGCGGCCTTTGGATCGGAAATGACTTAGATATTAAGCTGTCTCAAGGCAGTACGGTCAGTGCTCAACTTTGGGGCAAAATAATGAAGCAGGTTCACGAAGGTCTTTCAGCCAAAAGCTTTGAAAAACCAAATAATATCATCAGTGTTACCATAGATAATAAATCCGGAAAGCTGCCTTCACAAATCAGCTATATGGATCCACGCAAAAATAACATTATTACTGAATTGTTTATTTCCGGTACTCAGCCCACTGAATATGATGATATTCATGTATTGGTAGATATAGACATCTTTACAAATCGCCTGGCAACCCCTATGTGTCCGCCTCAATTTGTTGAGCAGAGAGTATTTACCAGACGTCCGTATGAGTTGGTGCAAGATGAAGCACTATTCCCGGAAGATTATATTCATGAAGCACCCAGGTACTATTGCCCGATTCATAATCCATCCCATGAGTTATATCCTACCGATATCATATATGAACAGCCGCCTGAAATGGAATATCCGGAAGGCTATGAAGATGAAACAGATACAGACATAGATGAAGAAGATGACGAAAGCGTACGAGATATTATTCGGGAAAGAATAGAAAACAATAATATTATTAATGAATTTTTCAATGACTAACAAAATAGGAATTTTGCTTCAAGGCAAAATTCCTATTTTTATATTTGAAGTTGGAAGAGTTTGATTTTGAAAACGATATCTTCATATTTACTATTTTGTTTTTGGAGAAAAGATAACAGCAATTAAGTATCCAAACACAACAGCACCTGCAACTCCGGCAGAAGTTGCTTTCACACCTCCTGATAATGCTCCCATCCAGCCTTCTGTTTTGACAGCCTCTATGGCTCCCTTAGCTAAACTATATCCAAATCCGGGAAGTGGCACAGTTGCACCTGACTTTCCAAATTCTACCAAAGGCTCATATATTCCCAGCCCACCCAATATAGCCCCTGCGGTTACGAATAAAACCAAAACATGGGCAGGTGTAAGCTTTGTGCCATCCATCAACAACTGACCAATTGTACAGATAATACCTCCGGTTATAAATACCTTTAAATACTCCATCTCATCACCTCCAGTTTATATCGTAAAGGCTACTGCATGTGCAATTCCCGGGATGCTTTCACCTTGCTGTGTACTTATAGTAGAAAGAAGTGCACCTGTAGAAATCAATAAGGCATTTTTTATTTCACCTTTTTTCATCCTTTTAAAAATATTTCCGCAAAATACCGATGCGGAACATCCGCAACCACTGCCCCCGCTATGCGTATCTTGTTTTTCTTTATCAAATATAAGAACACCACAATCGTCATAAGTATTACTCACATCATAACCTTTTTCTAAAAGTAATTCCGTTGCAATTTCTTTACCGACTTCTCCTAAGTCACCCGTGAGAATAACATCGTAAAAATCCGGTGATCTTCCTGTTTCTTTCAAGTGAAGATAAATCGTATCTACGGCTGCTGGTGCCATTGCTGCTCCCATGTTATTGACATCTTTAATTCCAAAGTCCATTACTTTTCCTATTGTCACATGGGTAATTTTAGGTCCTTGCCCTTCTACTGACAATACTGCTGCACCTGCACCTGTAACCGTCCACTGAGATGTAAGCGGTCTTTGATTACCATGCTCTAAAGGAAATCTATACTGTCTTTCTGCCGTACTGAAATGACTGGATGTTGCTGCAATGGAAGTATCAGCAAAACCGCCATCTATTAAAATAGCCGCTAAGCTTAAAGATTCTGTCATGGTTGAACATGCACCATAAACACCAAAGAAAGGTACATTGAATTCTCTTGCCGTATAAGACATGGACATTAATTGATTGAGCAAATCTCCCCCAATAATAAAATCAATGTCTTCAGGCGTTTTGTTACAATTCTTTATTGCAGAGATGATAGAATTTCTCAACAATTTACTTTCAGCCTTTTCCCAAGTTTTTTCTTTAAACATATCATCATCAATAACTTCGTCAAACCAATCCTTTAATGGTCCCTGTCCTTCTTTAGGCCCTACCGTTGCATATGCTGATATAACTTTAGGAGGATTTGAAAATTGTAATGTTTGACCACCAATTTTTTTTACTGCCATTGATCTTCACTCCCTTTATAATAATGTCATGAATGCATAAACTAATCCAACAACGACTGATGTTGAATAACCGCAAACCAAAACCGGTCCTGCTAAACTAAACAGCTTTGCGCCTACACCCAATACAATGCCTTCTCGTTTATATTCCATTGCAGGTGATACAATAGAGTTTGCAAAACCCGTAATAGGAACTATAAGCCCTGCACCTACATATTTTACGAGTCGATCGAATACACCCAGGCCTGTTAGTAATTGCGCTGAAAAAACCAATATGAGTATTACTATGGTTCCGGCTGTCTTCGTATTGACTCCGGTATCTTCAATCAGGTTTTGAACATAAAAAGAAGCTGTACAAACCAATCCACCTGCAGTAAAAGCCTTTAAGCAATTTATAAAATAATTTGGCTTAGGCGAAACGCTTTCGACATATTTATTATATTTTTGATTCAATTGATCCTGTTTTTTACTCATCCTACTGCCTCACTTTTTTATTAATATGTTTCAACCATGAATTGATTAATGTTATTATTCGCATTTATTTAAAAATTATCTAAAAAAAGTTGAAACTATTCTCTAAAATGGTTTGACTCAAGTATATTTTTAGATTTCAATTCATATGTTTCCTAGAGAGTATATTTTTAGATTTGCATATAAAGATTGACTTATAAAATTGTTTTCAGTACAATAAAAATAATGGGGAGGTATAAATATGAACAATATGCCGTTAAATAGGAGAGAAAGAAAGAAACTACAAACAAGAAACGCAATTATTGAAACAGCCGTAAAATTATTTGAGAAAAAAGGTTTTCAAGAAGTTATTATTGATGAAATCGCTGAAGCAGTCGATATATCCAGAGCTACATTTTTTAATTACTTTGCTAGTAAAGATGCCTTATTGGAAGCCATCGCAATACAAGAATCTAATGATTTAATTGAGCTGCTTCAATCGCCTGAGCTTAAGGAAGAAAGCATTAAGAATCGATTAAAACATTTATTACTTCGTTTAACAGATGATACGGTCAATTACTTACTATTGACCAATACCATTATTTTAACAGTAGCTTTGAATCATAAATCCACCAGCACCACTGAAGAATTAACTGAAGAATTACTCTATAACATTTTTACTAAAGAGCTTGATAAAGGACGTGCAACAGGAGAGATACAATCATCTCTTACAAATAAAGAATTAGCAGCCGTCCTTTTTGGCAGCTACTATGGTGTCATGACTTTACAATTTTCTGACGACAATACAGACGCTACCAGAGAAAGAATGCAGCGTGTTGTTGATGAGCTATTGGATAAATTGCTGTAGATGACAGGTTTTTTAAAATCTTCATAGAACATTTTCAACATAAAAAAAAACGGCAGTAAGAGCCGTTCAATGCAGGTGACTAACTATAAAAAGTCAATAGTTTAATGAAAAAATATATAGAACTAAAAATGTGCATAGCAAACAAGCCTTTCAAAAAAACTGTTTGAAAAG
>JANQMT010000101.1:0-4195 GCA_028279945.1 Clostridia bacterium | reverse complement strand
TTGCCCACGGCAGTGATAATGATTTTATACATAGCTTTTCCTTCTCTCGGAGGCTGCTGAAAAAGTCCGCTCTCTGTGTTATACGGTTCTTTGCGCACTCGGCATACTACCTCGTATGGCCTCCTTTTGCGCAGAACCTAGCGCCTTGACAGCAAGCATTTTCAATATCCTCCAGAATATAGGTATAATACCATTATGGTTGATTTATATTTTGGCGTACTATACTTTAAAATTTACTTTAAGAGTTTTTCAGTACTCTCGTAAATGCTATTAGTTTTAAATTTTAGTTACATATATAGATTAGCAAAATATTTTGTAAAACTTTTACTATGATGAATTAAATATAATATTATAAGAAAGCAACTTTTGCCGATAGTTGCTTTCCTTATTTTAAGTTTATTAATATAATAAAGAATAATCAATAAAATAACCATTCTAAGGAGCTAAATCATGAATATTATAAACAGTTTGTTCCAGGAAATGATAAAGTATTATGCTGGTGACCCCAAACGTATTCAGCATTTTATAAAAGTACATAGTTTTTCTAAAATGATAGGAGAGCTTGAAAAACTGGATCATACCACGCAGTATACGCTGGAAATAGCTGCAATTGTCCACGATATTGGTATTAAGCCAGCAGAAGAGAAGTATGGCAGCAGTAGTGGAAAGCTGCAAGAAAAAGAAGGACCACCTGTTGCCAGGAAAATGCTAACTTCACTGGGTCTTGATCCATCAATAATTACACGTGTTTGCTATTTGGTTGGGCATCATCATACCTATACCAATGTAGATGGAATGGACTATCAAATATTATTGGAAGCAGATTTTTTAGTAAACATGTATGAAGGTGCTTATGATAAAGAGAAATTAGCTTCAGTATATGAAAAAATATTTAAAACAAATAATGGCAAACAGATTTGCAGGACCATGTTCTTGTTATAAAGAATGTTAAAGTTTTTACTAATTTATAATACATAAACACTGTGTTAATGAATAGATGGCACCTAAATTATCGTTTATTGGAGGTAGATAAAATGAAAAGAATGATTACGGTACAACATACTCAAGCAGTGCATCATGTCACAAAAATGGTTGGTGGCGGTACCAACTGGGATTTAACTGACCTTGGTAAAGAGCAGGCAAATAATATTGGATTAGCCTTGAAAGCAGAACTGGGGGTCGATTCAAATTACAAGATTTATTCCTCTGACTTAAATAGAACAAGACAAACTGCAGATATTATAGGGAGTCACTTAAATATAACCCCTATATATCGTCAAGAATTAAGAGAAATAAACCTTGGTAGCGGTACAGGAAAAACGCGAGAATGGTTTAAAGCAAATGTTATACCCCGCCCAGAAGCATTGCCTTGGATATATCATAGATTGTTGCCAGATGCTGAATCTGGTGAAGAAATATATTATAGGGTTTCAAAACTTGTTGAAGAATTAAGTAATTCAAAGCATAATGAGTTTATTATTGTAGGGCATGGAGGCTCATTGGCAATATTCACGGCATGCTGGTTAAATCTATCTGTCTTAAATCTGGAGAAAACCGCTTTATCAGGCTCTGCTGGTGGAGTTTCATTTTTAAGCGAAAGAGATGATGGGGCAAGAATGTTAAATGTCTGGAATGATAAATCATACATGCTCCCCAAAAAGTACTAGTACAATAATTACAAGATTAGTTTAAGTAGAAAATCTACAAAAGCATTATATGTATATGTTTTTGTAGATTTTATGTGTTTAATTACAGGATAAACCTGTAGCTCACAGAATTAAGGTAAAAGATATACCTCATCTAATGACATTTGGCAACTACCCACCAATTAAAGAATAGAATATATAAAAGCATATTGCTTATACAAAGCAATAAATAACAGGAGGTAATTTTATGACAAAATTACAAGGCGTTTTTGTCCCGCTGGTAACACCCTTTTTAGATGACAAAGTGGATTTTATTTCGTACCAAAAAATGATAGATTACTACATGCCCAAAGGCATTAGCGGCTTAATTCCATTAGGTACTACTGGCGAAAGCCCAACTGTTTCAGAACAAGAATATGAAGAAATAATTGCAAAGACAATAGAATATGCAAGTAATCACGTTCCGGTTTTTGCCGGCATAGGGGGAAATAATACCTATAAGACTATTGTGCAATTAAAGCTGGCTGAAAAGTATGAGTTAGATGGCATATTATCTGTATGCCCTTACTATAATCGACCTTCTCAAGAGGGTATTTATCAACACTTTTTGAGAATTTCAGAAGCCACTGATACAAAGATTATTGTCTATAACATACCTTATAGAACTGGTAGAAATATCGATAATGAGACCATTTATCGGCTCGCAGAATTAAAGAACATTATTGCTCTTAAAGACTCTAGTGGAGACATTAAGCAAACAACTGAGTTACTATTAGATCCCCCCAAAGACTTTTCAATTTTAACAGGGGAGGATATCTTATTCTATACAACTCTGGTACTTGGCGGCGACGGTGGCATTTTAGCTTCTTCACATCTAAACACAGCAGATTTTGTGGATGTTTACCATGCTGTTAAAAGCAATAATCATCAGGAGGCGCTGCAAAAATGGAAGACATTAGCCAGATTTATTCCAATGTTATTCGAAGAGCCAAATCCAGCACCAATTAAATATTGCCTGACTAAACTGGGTCTTATAAAATCAGATGAATTGAGATTACCTTTAACTGGTATTACAAATGATTTAAAGAACAGGCTTAATCATGTTTTAGACAATTAAATATGAATAGATGGCTAACCTGAGCTTCTTGGTGCTTTATCTTATGGATTACAATTAGGAATATAAACTTTATCAAATAAGAACATGACAGCTTACTGTCATGTTCTTATAGTATAATTGAAGCTAGAGAGTGCTTCAGGTGCTCATGATAATCCAAAACCAGGAGGGTAACAGGTGAAGATTGATCGTCTGCTTGGTATTTTAACAGCGCTACTCCAAAATGAACGTATTACCGCACCGAGGCTTGCCCAAAAGTTCGAGGTTAGTCGCCGCACGATAAGCCGAGATATTAACTCTTTGTGTCAGGCTGGTATACCAGTAATAACTCAACAGGGATGGAACGGCGGTATATCTATAGCCGAAGGATTTAAGTTAGACAAAAGTGTGCTCACCACCAATGAACTTGCAAGTATGATTACAGCTCTCAGGGGGCTTAGCACTGTATCAGAAAAAACACAGATTGAACGAGTGCTGGACAAGCTCTCAGTAAATACGGACAGTGTAATATCATTACCAGAAAGCATTGTAATAGATCTTGCCTCCCATTACAGAGGTAGCCTGACCAGAAAAATTGAAGCAATTAAGCAAGCAATTCGTGAAAGCAGAGTGATTGAGTTTGACTATTACTACCAAAAAGGTGAGAGCCGTCGTCGGATAGAGCCACACTTGATTACTTTTCAATGGATGGCCTGGTATGTATTTGGCTTTTGCCTTAAACGACAGGACTGGCGGATGTTTAAGCTGGCACGCTTGTGGGATCTTAAGCAATGTGCTGAAAGCTTTACACTTCGCGATATACCTCCTGAAAAAAGAGATTTCAATGCCCGGTTCACAGACCATCTGAGGCTTGTTGCCCTGTTTCACCCATCAACAAAATATCAACTAATAGAAGTCTATGGAACAAAATGTTTTACTACAGAAGATAACGGCATGCTGCGTCTTGAAATTGGCTATACCAATAGAGAACATACAATGAACTGGCTACTTGGCTTTGGTCACAAGGTTAGAGTGTTGTATCCAGTAGATATGGCTGAAGAAATTTGTCAGATAGCAGAAAAAATTATGGCAAGCTATCAAAAACAGGACATATAGCTGTCCTGTTCAGGGTGATATGCTTAATGAAAAGGAGGTAAGGAGATATGCAAATTATCACTAAAGCTGAAGACTTACTGACAAAAAGCAGTGAAATCACCCTCGCATCGATCAATGAAAAGGGATACCCTATAGTCCGTGTGCTTTCAAAGACAAAATCAGATGGAATAAGGAAATTTTGGGTCTCAACCGGATTGTCTTCGGCAAAGATTAAACATTTTAAAGCAAATCCCAAAGCAAGTGCTTGTTTTTTCAATGAGGGAAATGGGGTAACCTTGGTTGGCAAGGTGTCCATTCATAATGACTATGCGATTAAAGCTGAAATGTGGTCTGATTGGTT
>JANQMT010000205.1:0-11786 GCA_028279945.1 Clostridia bacterium | reverse complement strand
ATTTTTCAAGAGCTCAATTATATTCCTGAAATGACCGTTGAAGAGAGTTTGTTTGTAGGCAACTGGCCAAAAGATAACTTAGGAAGAGTGGACTGGGCTGAAATCAGAGAAAGAACGTTAGATTTACTTGAAAAAGAAAAATTAGATTATAAACCGGAAACAAAATTAAAAGACCTGACGATTTCGGATATTCAAATGCTGGAAATTCTAAAAGCCATTTCTTATAATTCCCAAGTCATTATCATGGATGAACCCACATCAGCCATTACCCAAAAAGAAGTTGAAGTTTTATTCCAAAAGATATTTGAATTGAGAGCCAGGGGAACAAGTATTATTTATATCTCACATAAGATGGACGAAATATTTAGAATAGCCGATGAAATAACTGTTTTTAGAGATGGTGTGGTCATTGACACC
The DNA here is from genome assembly GCA_028279945.1 of Clostridia bacterium. Lineage (GTDB taxonomy): Bacteria > Bacillota > Clostridia > Peptostreptococcales > JAAYPU01 > JAKSCF01. The sequence goes on along the minus strand of JANQMT010000205.1, from coordinate 11,369 downwards.
CGACCAAAAGATGAACTGGATATCGAGACGGTTATTGCCTTAATGGTGGGCAGAAAATTAGCCAGTAACTTTCCAAAAGAAGAGTTGGAAATTGGAGATAACATTTTAGAAGTAAAAGATTTGACCCATGAAAATCATTTTGAGGATGTCAGTTTTACGTTGAAAAGAGGCGAGATAATTGGCTTTGCAGGACTTATGGGCGCCGGTAGAACAGAAGTTATGAGATGCCTGTTTGGCCTTGATGATTATCAAAGGGGTGAAATCAAAATAAAGGGTAAAAAAGCCCGCATTAAGAGAGTCAAAGACAGCATCGATCATAAAATGGTTATGCTTTCAGAAGATAGAAAAAGATACGGCATTATACCTGTTAGAAGTGTAAAGGAGAATATATCTCTTGCAAGCTTAAAGAAATTTTTATACGGCGGCAGACTCCATGCAAAAGAAGAGAACGAAACAATAGAGCATTATTGTAAAAAGATGAGAGTTAAAACGCCTGATTATGAAACCTCTATAGAGGCTTTAAGCGGTGGTAATCAGCAAAAGGTAGTTTTGTCTAAATGGATGGTTACCGATCCTGATATTTTAATTTTGGATGAGCCTACAAGAGGAATAGATGTAGGGGCTAAATATGAGATCTACAAGCTGATGACAGAACTGGCGAAGGAAGGGAAGGGGCTGATCATGGTTTCTTCAGAGCTTCCCGAATTAATCGGAATGTGCGACAGAATATATGTTATGGCTAAAGGCAGATCAATGGGTGAATTACAAAGAGATGAATTTACCCAAGAGAACATTATGAGATTGGCTACCGGTTCAATAGATCAAAAAGAGGTGAATGAAAATGCAAACCAATAAAAGCAAAATTTGGTCGGAATTCAAAAACAAATACAGTATATTTTTAGTTTTGGCAGTTCTATTTGTATTAGCCACATTAGCGAATCAAAACTTTGCAACCGTAAAGAATTTAACGAATATTTCCAGACAGATATCGGTTGGAACCATACTGGCATTTGGTCAAACTCTATTGATTATTTCAGGCATGATCGATCTATCGTCAGCTTCGGTCTTGGCTTTGGCCGGCGTATTATCTGTTTCAGTTTATACAATGACACAATCTCTATCTATTGCAATGGCAGTGGGGATACTGGTTGGAGTGATCTGTAATTTTATAAATGGATGGATGGTAACCAAGTTTAAAACACCCCCGTTTATTGCAACTCTAGCCATGATGGCTATGGCACGTGGAGCGGCACTATCTTATACAAGGGGACAAAACATCTATCAAATCGGTGATTACGTTAAATTTGGGCAGGGATTCATTATGGGCATACCTACACCTGTCATATTTCTGGCAGCAATTCTATTAATAACAGCCTATTTGCTCAAGCATACAACATTTGGAAGATCCATTTATGCCATCGGCGGCAACGAAGAAGCTGCCATTGCATCCGGAATCAATGTCAATAGAGTGAAAATGAAGGCCTATATCATAAATGGGATATTCGTTGGTATTGCAGGCGTCTTATTTATGTCACGGGTCAACGGCGGTATGCCCAACGGTGCAATAGGATATGAATTTAAAGCATTGACAGCTGCAGTAATCGGTGGAACAAGCTTTTCAGGAGGCATTGGTACCGCATTGGGAACTTTAGCAGGTGCGTTTATCGTCGGATTCTTGGATAACATCATGGTGCTCACCGGAGTGGATTCATACCTGCAACAAATAGTACGCGGCGCCATCATAGCATTGGCTGTTATATATGACATCTGGGCTAAGACAAAGAGAACAAAGAGCAAACTGGGAAATATTGAAAAGAAACTGGAAAAAGAGAAGGCTAGTTAAAGACAAAAAAGTCTTTAAATATAAAAAAACTAGGAGGAGAGAAAATGAAAAAATCGTTCGTATTGCTATTAATAGTAGCGCTTATGACTTCTATGCTGGTTGGCTGTGGATCACCGGCAGAGGAAGCAGCAGATGACGGGGTTTACAGAGTAGCTTATGTTGCAAGAGCACAAGCGGATTCATTTGCAGCTTGGCTGGCAAATGCTGTCATGGAAGAAGCAGATAAGTATGACAACATAACAGTTGATGTATTTGATGGTCAAGCATCCGATGACACTCAAAACTCATTAATTGAGACAGCTATCACTAACAATTATGATGCAATCATCATTCAGCCCAATAACGGTGAAGCTCAAAGACCCTATGCTGAAAAATCGGTAGCAGCAGGAATTGTTACAATCACAACCAATGCACGTATTGAAGGCATTGAGGGTGCGTCTTCTGTAGATGCAGATCCTTATGAGCAAGCTGCAGTAAATGCAATAGCTGCTATTGATCAAGTTCCTGAAAATGCCAACGTAGTTGTATTAAAAGGCCCTCCGGGGAACTTCCACGCCGATGCAAGACGTGAAAGCTGGCAAAAAGAATTCTTTGACAAACGCCCTGATGTTACCATCGTAGGGGAAGAAATTGCTAACTGGAACAAAGATGAAGCAATGAACTACATGGAAACTTGGGTACAAGCTAATGATAAGATCGATGCAATTATCGCTATGAATGATAATATGTGTGCCGGAGCATTAGAGGTTGTAAAAGATGATCCTAACTATGAAGGTATTTTGGCTTATGGTGTAGATGGAACTGCGGAAGCTGTTTTATTAATCGAAGAGGGACTGATGACGTCAACCTGCTTACAAAGTGCTTATGCTTTAGCTGAGGCTCTTTTGGATACTTCTAACAAACTGTTAACCGGTGAAGAAGAGCAAATCGATATTGATATCGATGCACCACTGGTAAATATTGATAATGTACAACAATACATCGATATGCACAAAAAAGCAGGTGCATTATAAAGTAATCCATCCATAAAAGGTGCACGAGAAGTCGTGCACCCCATTTTGTTCTAGCTGTTTTAGAAAGGAGTTATGCAATGAAAAATAGAGCGGCATTTATGCAGGGCACCAATAACATGGGTTTTAAAGACATTCCAATGCCTGAGATTGGTGCAAAGGATGTTATGATAAAAATTGATTCGGTGGGCATCTGCGGGTCAGATGTACATTATTACCGGCATGGCAGAATAGGCGACTTTATAGTCCAGGGTGACTTTATACTGGGGCATGAATGTGCGGGAGAGGTAGTGGAGATTGGATCTGAAGTAAAAAATCTTACAATAGGAGACCGAGTAGCACTTGAACCGGGAAAAACTTGCGGGAAATGTGAATGCTGTAAAGAAGGAAAATACAACTTATGCCCCCATGTAGAATTTTTTGCCACACCGCCATATCACGGTGTTTTCGCAAATTATGTGGCACATCCGGAAGATATGTGTTTTAAATTACCGGAGAATGTTTCCAATGTTGAAGGTGCTTTGGTAGAACCGCTGGCAGTCGGGTTACATGCTTCAAATCAAGGCGGTGTTAAACTGGGTGACACGGTTGTTATCTTTGGGTCGGGATGTATCGGCTTGGTCACGGTTTTATCCTGCAAGGCACGAGGCGCATCCAAAATTATTGTGGTGGATGTGATAGAAAAAAGATTGGAAAAAGCAAAAAAATTAGGTGCTGCTCATGTCATAAATGCTAAAAATGAAGATGTGATCAAGACCATTGAGGCGCTGACAGACGGCACAGGTGCAAACGTGGTCATAGATACCGCAGGAGCAGAAATAACGGTTAAGCAGACAGCAGATGTTGTAAAGCGTGGTGGCACAATAGTCTTGGTAGGAATGACGCCAAAAGATGAAGTTGAGTTTAACTTCATGAAACTAATGGGCAAAGAGGGAGAAGTTAAGACCATATTTCGATATAGAAATTTATATCCGGCAGCCATTAATGCAATAGAAAGTGGTACAATTAATGTAAAAGAAATTGTAAGCCATGAATTTGATTTTGAAGCAATACCCAAAGCATTTGATTTCGTAGTGAATAATATGAGTGATGTTGTAAAGGCAGTCATAAAGATAAAATAGCTCTTTTTAGAGAGGAGTTTAAAATGTATTTCATAGGTATTGATATTGGAACAACATCGGTAAAGATAATAGGAACCAATGAAAAAGGGGATGTGATTAAGTCAGTCACCAAAGACTATCCCATATTTTTCCCCAAGCCGTTGTGGTCGGAACAAAAACCTAAAGATTGGTGGGAAAAATCACTAGAAGGTTTTACTGAGCTTTTAAAGAGCTTAGATAAAAGTGAAGTTAAGGCCATCAGCTTCAGCGGTCAAATGCATGGAATGGTGACGCTGGATGAAAATGATGAACCCATTAGACCTGCTATTTTATGGAATGATCAAAGAACTGAAAAAGAGTGTGACTTTTTAAATAAGGAAATCGGACAGAAAAATATTTCTAAATGGACTGGAAATCTTGCACTTACAGGATTTACAGCACCAAAAATATTGTGGCTGAGAGAGAATGAACCTGATAATTTTAAGAAGATAAATAAACTGATGCTGCCAAAAGACTATATTGCATATAAAATGTCCGGCGTTTTTGCAACCGACGTTTCAGATGCATCCGGAACCTTATACTTTGATGTTAAAAATAGAAAATGGTCAAATGAAATGTTAGAACTGCTAAAGCTTTCTAAAGACCAGCTTCCTAAAGTGTTTGAGTCTTATGAAGTGATTGGAAATATTAAAGAGGAACTTGCAAATGAACTGGGTATATCCAATAAAGTAAAAATCATTATTGGCGGTGGGGACCAAGCAGTTGCAGCCGTTGGCGGCGGCGTAGTCGACAAAGGCTCTTGTTCTGTTTCATTAGGCACCTCCGGGGTGGTATTTGCAGCCAGTGAAAAGTTTTTTGTAGATGAGAACAATGCATTACACTCATTTTGTCATGCCAATGGAAAATATCATCAAATGGGTGTAACCCTTGCTGCTGCAGCATCTTTAAAGTGGTGGGTGGAAGAAGTCATTAAAACGGATGATTTTGACGGACTATTAAGTGAAGCAAAAGCAGTTGAAGAAGCAGAGAACTTATTTTATCTGCCTTACTTAATGGGCGAGAGAACACCCCATAATGACCCCCATTGCAGAGGCACCTTTATTGGGCTGAATATGAGCCATGAAAGAAAACATATGACACGTGCTGTCCTGGAAGGTGTAGCATTTTCCCTTCGTGATACATTTGAAATCATGAAAAAAATGGGAATTGAGATAAGGGATATCAGCATTAACGGCGGAGGAGCAAAAAGTATCTTGTGGTGCCGGATCATTGCAGACGTTCTTAATGTAAGCGTGAACAAATTAGCAACGGATGCAGGACCCGCTTATGGAGCAGCTATACTGGCAGCAGTAGGATATGGACGATATGACACGGTTGAAAGTGCTTGTAATGCATTCATAAAAGTATCAGAGAGCATTGACCCTAATAGTAAGAATGTAAGCATATACAATGAAAAGTACGATAAATTCAGAAAGATATACCCACAGTTAAAGGATCTTTTCAAACAATTAAATCCATCATGAGTTACCAATACAGTATGAAACATAAAGGCAGCAACCACCTCTCAATGGTTGCTGCCTTTTAAATGGGTTAAATGTGAATACATAGGGCAATAGAACTTTATCTTGAAAACATCCTATTGTACATGATATAAAGAATATAAACAAAAATAGATGAAAAGATAGAAAAATCTTAATGAGAAGTAGGGATGAACATGTACAAGGTATTACTTGTTGATGACGATTGTTTGGTACGAACCACATTAAAAACCATAATAAATTGGGAAAAGTTTGGCTTCCAAATTGCGGGGGAAGCCATTGACGGCATTGATGCAATGGAGAAGATTGATGCGCTTAAGCCGGACATCCTCATACTGGATATGAGCATGCCTCAAGCAGATGGTATTGATGTCATTAAGTATGTGCAGGAGAAATGTTTTGACATCAAAATATTGGTGCTGAGCTGCTACGATGATTTTAATTATGTAAAAGAGGCTCTAAAGCTGGGCGCAAATGATTATATGCTGAAGCATCTCATGAAAGAAGAATTATTAATGGAATCCCTGCACACCATCAAGCAAGATATAGAGCTGTCAAGAGAAGAGAACCTGGCCATGCACCGGATGGAAAAGATTGCTGAGGAGGGGGCTTCCTTACTTAAAAATAAGCTGTTGTTAAAGCTGTTGCATGAACGCTTGACAACCCCAAAATCAGAGCAAGAGTTCAAGCAGTATTGTAAAACATTGCAGCCCAATAACTTAGCAGTTATTTTTCTTAGAGTGTTGAAATATGATGAAGTGATAAAGGCGTACCAGTCCAGTGGCATAGAAATTTTCTCACTAGCTATTTCCAATATTGCAGATGAAGCAATACTGTCAAAATATAATTATGAAATGGTTAATGATGAAGATGGAAAATATTTTATTATCATTAATTTGGATAACTACAGCCAATTGCAAAATAAAAGAGAATTAGAGTATATCATCTCTAAAATAGGACAAGGGTTAGTAAATCATTTGAAAATCAATATCCAATGTATTGCAAGTATAAAATGTACATCTTATATGGAATTATGGAAGACCTATGGTCAGTTGGATAATAAAATCAATCATTTCTTTTATGATCAATCTGAGAAAGACTACTTGATTTCTGAGGAGCTGTCTGTTGTTTCTCTTGAAGAAATAAAGGTAAGTGACGAAAAAATGAATCAGTATAAGGATTATATTAAAAAAGACAAATTTTCATTATTACAAGATACCGTGATAGAAGAATTTAATGAGATTACTAAAAATAGGATTGTTCCAATTAACATAAAGAAGTATTATATACGTTTCTTACGTACAATATACAGCTACATTTACGAACATTTTAATATCAACCGGGATTACATCTTTATGGAGACGACGACGCAACATATCCTAGAAGCACAAAACACCAAAGAGCTTTATAGGATGATCAAAGGCATCATAGAGGATGCTGAAAAGCTTGTATCCAATGACCTTATTCAAACCGTTGAAAATGATTATATCAAAAAATCCATTAAATATATACAATCCCACTATATGGACGATCTGATTCTAGCCGATGTGGCTGCCTATATACATGTTTCAGCCACTTATTTTAGTTACTTGTTTAAGAAAAGTACCGGGATGAAATTCATTGATTATATTAAAGAGATCAGAATGAAAAAGGCATGTGAATACCTGCTGGATACGGACATGAAAATAAAAGAGATAGGAGAATTAGTAGGAATACCCAATCGTAAATATTTTTCTAAACTTTTCAAAGAACATATGGGGATGAGCCCGCAAGATTACAAAAGGCAAAATATCTAAATATATTGACCCTATTTGAAATAATTGATTACTTTTTAGAGATTTCTTCTTTTGTTAAAATATTTCTGAAATGATAAACGAAAGGAGAATGAAAATGAAACTAGGACTTATTGGTGCAGGTCGAATTGGAAGGATGCACGGCGAAGTCATCACGAATCAAGTAGCAGGGGCAGAAATACATGCAGTATCAGATGTTGATATGGATGGGCTGAAAGAATGGGCATCATCCCTTGGGATAAAAAATGTAACAAATGATTATAGAGACATTTTGAACAACGGGGAAATTGAGGGTGTGTTAATCTGCTCTTCGACCAATACCCATGCAGACTTTATTATTGAAAGTGCAAAAGCAGGTAAACACATCTTTTGTGAAAAACCAATTGATTTCAATGTAGAAAAAATTGAGTTGGCCCTTGATACGGTCAAAGAGGCCGGTGTTATGCTTCAAGTCGGTTTCAATAGACGATTTGATCATAATTTTAAAGCTGTACGCGACGCCGTAAGTAATGGCGAAATAGGGGACGTTCATATTGTAAAAATTACATCGCGAGATCCGGCACCACCACCTGTTGAGTACATTAAAGTATCCGGTGGACTATTTTTAGACATGATGATTCATGATTTTGATATGGCACGATATTTATCAGGCAGTGAAGTAGAAGAAGTATTTGTGAATGCAGCGGTATTGGTAGATCCTGCAATTGGTGAAGCCGGTGACGTAGACACAGCAATTGTTAATCTGAAATTTGAAAATGGAGCTGTTGGTGTTATTGATAACAGCAGGCAGGCTGTTTACGGATATGACCAAAGAGTTGAAGTTTTTGGTTCAAAAGGTATGGCGGCAGCTGATAATGATTATCCTAATACAGTACAAGTATTAACATCAGAGCGAGTAAGCGGTGATAAACCAAAATATTTCTTCTTAGAAAGATACAAAGATGCTTATGCATCAGAAATTCACGCTTTTGTGGATGCGGTTAATAACAAAAAAACCCCTCTGGTAACAGGTATTGACGGCTTGCAGCCTGTTCTGATCGGACTGGCGGCCGACAAATCTTTAAAAGAGAACAGACCGGTTAGAGTCGATGAAATACTTAAGTAAAAGAAAAGACAACACTATGAGGAGAAGATAGAATGAAAAAATCAGCATGTATTGAAACAATCTTTACCGAATATGATTTTTATGACCGCTTCAAATTGGCTAAAGAGGCAGGCTTTAATGCGGTTGAATTTTGGGGTTGGGATGATAAAGATATATCCAAAATAAAAGAATTATGTGATACCCATGGACTTGAAATGGCAAGTTTTTCCGGAGACAAATCATTTTCTTTAATTGATGAGGCCCATCAAAGTGCGTATATCGATTATGTCAATCAATCTATAGAGAAAGCGAAGATATTAGAGTGTAAAAATCTAGTGATCCATTCTAATGCGCTTGGAGAAGGCGGCGTAGTCCTGAATAGCTACGATGATAAAAGTGACTATGAAAAATTTGGTGTTATGATTACCACCTTAATGAAGCTGGCTTTAATAGCTGAAAAAGAAGAAGTCAACCTTGTATTGGAGGCCCTCAATACTGAGGAAGATCATGTTGGAAATTTCCTCGCTTGTACCAGAGATGCCGTTAGAGCCGTCAAATGTGTCAACAGCCCAAATATTAGAGTCCTTTATGATATCTATCATATGCAGCTAATGGAAGGGAAAATTATTAATATGATTAAAGAAAATATTAATGAAATCGGTTATATTCATGTTGCAGATGCACCGGGACGTATGGAGCCGGGAACAGGAGAGATTAATTATTCCAATGTATTTAATGCCCTTAAAGATGTGAAATATGATGGATATATTGGATTTGAGCTATTCCCGTCAAAAGGCTCTATGGATGTGGCAAAAGAACTTGTTAATTTATTTTAAGTGAGAAAAAGTGCAGGGCATTATGCCTTGCACTTTGATTGCTTCGGGGGTTGCTATGAAATTAGAACACTTATATTACAACATCAGAATACGATTGATCTTAGTGATTACATTGATAATCATATTTATTGCTACAGTCATTTCTTATGTACTTTACAATTATTCCAATCATTTTTTGAAAGAAAAAATGGCAAATCTAACAACGGATAGTCTTTTAAAGTACTCCAACAGTTTAGGAAATATGCTTCAGGATATCTACTATGTAGCTGTAAAAACGGTAGCTGATCAACAAGTCATTGAGTTGGTAGAAGGTATTCAATTGACATCGGATCCCCAATTGGAATATGAGCTGTATCGTGCTTTACAAAATGAAGCAGGCAAAAATACGTATATTCAATCCATGTATGTATACATCGAAGGAACGGATCAAATTGTAACGTCCAATTCATTGAGAAAAATAAAGAGAATTTATAACTTTGAAAATTATCCTTGGATTTCCAAAGGAGATACTGCTGCATCTCATTTATTATCCTTGGTGGAATATAGAGATAACGTGGGGGTCTTTGACAGCTTTTTTTATTCGGTGGTTAAGCCCATAAGAAACGAAAATAAAGAGACCATTGGAATAATCAGTGTTAACATCAGTTCACGTAAAATTTATGAAGACTTTTTAGTCAATATTATCCATGAAGATGAATCCAATGTCATGCTTGTTAATAAAGACGGCAATATCATTTATCATAACCAACCAGAAATGCTTATGAGCAATATTAATAAAAATGAATCCTATAATCGGATGAGCAATTATTCAAAAGGCTATTATGTTGAAGAGATTAACAATATTCAAACTCTGGTGGTATTTGTATCAGAAAAGTATTCCCAGTATAAAATGGTCTACGCCATCCCAATGGATAAAATTTCTTATGGTATCACCAACTTAAGATGGTTAGCGGTTATTTTGTCCACCATCAGTATCATTTTTGGGACTATTGTGGTATTAGCTTATTCAAAATCTCTCTACAATCCTATTTTGACCATTAAGATGGCCATGCTTAAATTTGGGCAGGGGGATTTTGATGTGAGAATTCAAGAAAAAAGAAAAGACGAGTTTCAAGTTCTGTATAAAGGGTTTAACAACATGATTGAAGAATTGACTCGACTGATAGATGAAACCATTGCACAAAAACTAAAATTAAAAGAAGAGCACTACAGAACATTGCAATCACAGATTTCGCCTCACTTTATTTACAATACTTTAAATTCCATTAAATGTGCGGCAATTCTACAAAAAGATACCAAAGTGACAGAAATGCTTCAGGCGTTCATAGAACTTTTACAGCTGAGCGTGGATCACAAAAAAGATATGATCTCGTTAAATGAAGAAATCAAACAAATATCCAATTATATTTTGCTGCAAAAGCATCGCTACGGCGACTTGTTCAGCGTTGAATATGAAGTCAACGAAAATGTAAAAACCTGTTTGGTACCAAAGCTCATCTTACAGCCTTTGGTTGAGAATTCTTTGAATTATGGCGTTAATCTTAGAGAAGGCAAAGGTTTAATCTGTATCCAAGCATTCAAAGTGGAAAATGGTGTGATTATTGAGGTTAATGATAATGGAGAAGATGCCGACATTGATAAATTGAGACAAATTTTAAGGACAAAGGGACAATCTAAATTCAGCGGCATAGGGATCTATAACATCAACGAAAGAATTAAGCTTATTTACGGAGAAGAGTATGGATTGTCTTATGAAAAGGGGGAAAATGGGGGGCTTAAAGCTATTGTATATTTAGGAGATTCTACTCTTAAAGACTATCAGATTCCAAAAAGTGATTTTTAATCAGCGTTGTTGAATAACTTCCAATCAAAGGATTTGAAAGCTTCACTCATTAGGCGTGCAGAAAGAGTGGTCAATATTTAATCATACTCTTGCATATTATTTATGTTGAGAGACATTAGGTATAAAATTTTCATTACGAAATAAACAAAGGGAGTATAAGTTTATAAATATAAGATTTAGACGGTCAGGGCCCTTAGCTGGTATCCTGTATAGGAACACAGCCTAAATCATGTACTTTTTCCAGTGAGGCGTTGTTACATTCGTCGCAGGTACTTACCAGTACCTGCTCCTCACGATGCCTAGCCTCACAGAAAAAATTACA
>JANQMT010000145.1:0-24420 GCA_028279945.1 Clostridia bacterium | reverse complement strand
CTCCTTATTGGTTATATACGTTTTTTCATGATCATTTTCATCATCTGATATTTTCGTCAGCATTAGAGCGTAACATCCTTTTTCAAAGGAAAAAGAAGTCACCTCATAAAATTCCTTATACTGCTTGGAGTACAGTTTAGCAGATTTCTTACCTAAAAAAAAATGATTAAAATTGTTATAATTAAAATCAAAATTGTTTAATATTTTTAAAATATTTTGACCTATTAATTCGCCAGTTGATTTTCTTATCATCTCACAAAAGGCTTGATTAACTTCCTTTACTTCATAAAGCTGCTCTTTACCTGTTTCATCATATTGTACTTCGCAATAAATAAAACCCAATATAGCATGATCGACTAGCTTCTTATAAAATTCATTGGTCATCTCATCATCCCTCTTTATTAAGATATTTTTTCAAAAAAAATAATTATTTTGTAAAAAATAAATTACTTTTGTTTCATTATATTATTCGTCGTATTTAGGATTTTTCCTGCATAAAAAATATAGGCGGTTGTTATGTACCGCCTATCATACATTTATGCAAATTTAAACTAATCTGAATATGTATCTTCAATTAACTTTCTAAAAGACTTTTCAAAAAGAACATCGTTCTCTTTTATTCTTTTTTTCATATTTGGTGTTCTACCACCGGCATTTCGTATTTTTTGACCCATATGTCTTTGAAAAAGCAATCGATCAATATTTTCATTAGTGAACATCATCCCATTTTGATTAATGGCCTTTGCATTTTTGGCTAAAATCATTGCTGCTAGGCCATAATCCTGTGTGATGATAATATCGCCTGCACAGGTTTTATTAACAATAGCAATATCTACAGCGTCTCTTCCCTTATCTACCATTACAACTTCAGAATATCCATCATTCATCATATGGCTGGTATCCGTAAATAAAGTCACATTAAGATGATACATTTTAGCTATTTTAACAATAATAGAAACAACCGGGCAAGCGTCAGCATCTACTAATATATTCATGTTACTATAACGTTTCAACTTCTCCATATTCTATTCCAAAGGTATCCACTGTTACAGTTTTCATCACTTGGTCTTCCTTTGGTCGATCACTATGATTTCTATCTACCGATACAATTCTATCTGCTTCTTCCATTCCCTCAATAACTTTTCCAAAAGCTGCGTATTGGCCATCTAAATGCGGTGCATCATTGACCATAATAAAAAATTGTGATCCTGCAGAATCTGGTTTTGCTGAACGCGCCATGGAGATGACACCTCTGTCATGCTTCAATGGATTCTCAAATCCGTTAGAGGAAAATTCTCCTTTTATACTGTACCCTGGTCCTCCCATTCCTGTGCCGTCAGGGTCTCCTCCTTGAATCATAAAACCAGGAATAACTCTGTGGAAGATAGTTCCATCATAAAATCCTTTTTCAACTAATGAGATAAAATTTCTAACGGTATTCGGTGCAATATCAGGATATAACTCTACTTTTATATCATTTCCTGCTCCCGTTTCAATGTGAACAACTGGATTCGTCATCTTTCAAAACTCCTTTTACATTAAAATAGAGGGCTGTTTATATTGCCCTCTATCATAATTATATGCTTTTTGGATTAAATTTAAAAGTACTTATCTTATAAGTTTTCTCATTTTAACTCTTTAAATAATAATTTCCCATCTTAATTTTTGACAGGATTAACACCAATGGTATTTCTCTTTTCTGCAATTAAAATATTATAAAAGGATTCTAATAAGACATAGGAGAAACCCACCTCTTAATGCTAAGCTTATAAAAGAATGGATTTTTTCTTCTTGCACTATATTTTATTCATAAAACTATAATCTGGTTCTATATAACGCCATATTATTTTGAATATATAATTTTTTATATTTCGGACAAAATAATACAAAATATATTTTGGAGGCTCACATGGATAAAGGATTAAAAGCTTGGGATTTAGTAATGCTTGCATTAGGCACTGTTGTAGGCGGCTCATTTTTCCTAGGTTCTGCTATTCCCATTAAAACCTCTGGCCCTTCTGTCATCATAGCGTATATTTTAGGGGGCTGTCTTGTCTATCTTATATTATTAGCGCTTTCGGAAATGACTGTGGCCGAATCTCTACCGGGCTCTTTTAGAAGCTTTGCACAAAATTATTATCATCCATGGGCAGGATTTGTGGTAGGCTGGCAGTATTGGACCGGTATGGTATTAGCAATGTCTAGTGAAGCTGTTGCTATTTCAGTGTTCTTAAAGAAATGGTTCCCGGGTATGTCTATTATTTTAGTGGGAAGTATTATTATAGCTGCCACTACCTTAATCAATCTATTGGGAACTGATAAATTAAGTAAGCTTGAAACCATTATGGCCGCCATCAAAATTCTTGCTGTTTTAGGTTTTATCATTATTGCTATCGGTTTAATTTCAGGCGTGTTTTTTCAAAAAGAAGTCCATCTCATTTCTCCGTTCAGCGGCGAATTCTTCTCCGGAGGTTTTCTTGGCTTTGCAGGAAGTATGCTGATTGTTATGTTTACATATGCCGGTTTTGAAATCATAGGGCTTGCAGCTTCCGAGGCATACGACCCTCATAAAAATGTTCCTAAAGCCATTAATTATACAGTTATAATTCTTGCAGGCTTGTACACATTATCTATTGGTTTACTTCTATTTCTAGTACCCTACGGAGAGCTAACAGAAGATATCAGCCCATTTGTTGCAGCTTTATCCCTTCAAGGCATCACATGGGCTTCAAATGTTATGAATGTCATCTTAGTTATTGCTATTCTATCTACCATGTTTGCCGCAGGATTTAGCATTGCACGTATGTTAAATTCCCTGGCCAATGATGGATATACGCCAAAATGGGTTAAAGATAAAACAGATATTCCAAACAAATGTATCATTTTTTCCGGTATTGCTATGCTCATAGCATTTCTTTCATCTTTTATTCTTCCTGAAAGAGTATATGTTTTTCTGGTAAGCTCAGCCGGTTACTCACTCCTTTTTGCTTATTTAATTATTACCATAACACACAGACGTTTTAGAACCAAACATGGCTGCCCTCCAAAAGGAAATTGTCAATTACCGGGCTACCCCATTACTTCTTATATTGCTATTATTTCACTTATACTCATTATAATCAGTATGCCTTTTATAGAAGGACAAGGATTGGGGTTATTAGCAGGGCTTACTTTAACTGCATTTTATTCTGTATGCTATTTTGTATTCATTAAAAAAACTCAGTCTTAATACAACATATATATTTGCTCTTAAATGTAAAATACTTTGCAATTGAATGCAGGTGTATAGATATTCGTGCACAACTTAAAAAGAGATGCTTTGAGGGCATCTCTTTTTACATTTTCCAGGAATATAAAATTATATTATTTCTTTTTTATCTTCATCATTAGTTTGCTGACAATCTAATAGTGCCAGATAAAATACTGCCAATGCAACATATACATATGGATTCAGCCATAATGCACCTATCCCAAATGTGATTCCGCATAACAACGCCCATCCTATAAAAGATAATGTTAAGAGAAATAATTTTCCTTTATTCCCTTTCATCATTTGCTTGCTTCTCCTTATAGCTTCCATAGGGCTTAAATCTGGATTATCCAGTAAAATAAAAAACGCTTGGGAGTATCTGAGTGCTGCAATGATACCGGGAATAATAAATAATAAAGTCCATAAAATAGTAAATATTCCTATTAAAATAGATAAGATAACTACTTTCACAAAATGATTGAATCCTTCAAAAATATTACCGATTTCTATGTCTTCACGTCTTGCTGCTTTCAGTACAAAATAGCTGTAACCTAAACCCAATGGCCCTGAAACACAGAAGCCAAAAGCTATGGAAAATAATGCTGCTACCCCTTCATCTAACATGAAATTTGCAATACCTGAGATACTAAGTATCAGGAAATATACTAAAGTAGCTAACACAGCAGTGGTCCATTTACCGCTTAGAGCTTCTCTTGCTTGAGCTCGCATTTCTTTACAAGTTAATCTAACAATATTCGTTTCCATATTAAGTCCTCCTTTCCTTTATGATCACTATTTTCTAGCAAGTTCCATTATAGCAAAAAAACCTTCCGTAAAGAAAGTTAAATTTAGAAAAAAGTTTGTTAAAGCAACAGCGGTTTACCATAAATAATTACCGTTGACTATTTTGTAAAATATATTATTTTCATTTCAGTGCTAATATGCTAATCTAATTATTGACCCCGGTTATTCATAGAAGCTGCAAAAAAAGTACAATATTTTTTTAATTTGTCATAAATAATCTGGGGAACTAAGAAATTATAGGAGGAATCAAATATGGTTAAAAACGCAGAAGGAAAACGCTTTTCATTAGCATCTGGCATTACCGCCAATATTTTAGGTCATGGCGGCCAACTTATGCTGGTTGAAAATACTTTTTCTAAAGGCGCAATAGCACCTTCTCATCAACATCCTCATGAACAAGTATGTTATATAGTAGAGGGAAGCTTTGAATTTACATTAGAAACACAAAAATATATTTTGGAAAAAGGGGATAGTTTATATATACCTTCCGATTCCATTCATTCAGGCGTTGCCCTTGAAGATAGTATTATTCTTGATATTTTCACACCCCAGAGAGATGATTTTTTAGAAAAAGTTAAGTGATTAGTCAACTTCATTTATGGCTTTTGCACATAGTGCTGCAGAAGAAAAAGCAAACTGCAAATTATAACCGCCGGTATCTCCATCAACATCTAGCGCCTCTCCTACAAAGTAGAGGCCTTTTCTTTTTTTTGACGACAAATCTTTTAAGTTGACGTCTTCTAATGCTATCCCTCCGCTGGTAGCCATTGCTATATTATAACCACCTAATCCATTGACTTTCAAAGAATCGGACATGATTTTATTAATAACTTTTGATAAATCCTTATGACCCACTTCCGAAGAAGGCTTGTCTTCTATTTGACTTATTTGAAAAAAAGTATCCACTAATCTTTTAGGAAATCCAAAATAATCTTTAATCACCGTGTTCAGTTTTAAATTACTCGTACCTAATTTTTTTCTTAATTCGTCATTCACTTCATGTTTATGATCTCTTTGGGAATAATTAATGATTAACTCATCGCCTTGTTCTATATGCCTAGATAGGTTTAATATAACAGGTCCCGAAAAACATTTATGCGTAAAAAGTAAATCTCCTTTAGAAGCTGCCACCTTTTCTCTGCCCCTGAAAACCGTAACAGTTGTGTTTTTTAGAGATATGCCGGTTAAATGTCCATAACTGTAATTGTCAACATAGACCGGTACCAGCGACGGCTTTAGTCGATTAATGGTTATCCCCAATCCCTGCAATATATTAAACATACTGCCGTCTGATCCTGTTGTTGGATATGAACAGCCGCCTGTTGCAATAACTACATTCTTTGCATAGTACACATGTCCCTGAGTATGTAATTCATACAGCGCTTTCTCTTTAAGGTATTGAATGTCTTTTACCAGCTTCTCATAGTTGATTTTAACATGCCCTTCACCACAAGCATCCGTTAACGAATTAAGGATTTCTTTTGCATCCAAGGATTTAGGAAATATTTTGCCATCGTCTCTCTCAAATAAATCAACATGCCTTTTATTAAAAAACTCTATAAGCTTTTGATTATTAAATTTATATAATATTTGTCGTATTGCCTTTCCTTTATCACCATAGTGAGCTAAAAATTCTTTTATATTACCGGCATGACTGATATTACATTGCCCAGCTCCTGACATGAGAAGCTTAATACCGGGGGTTTTATTTCGCTCCAGCACCAAACAATTGAAATCCTTTCTTATATGACATGCAGCAAACAGACCGGACGGCCCGGCGCCAACTATGATAACATCATAATTCATTGTTTTCTCCTTCTAGTAAAGTAATGATCATATGCAATAGAGCTATTAATCCAATAAAAAAGAAACAATACCCCAAACAACAGCAAGCGCAGAAAATAATGCAAGTAATGTTATATATACGCTCATGCCTTTCTTGGCTGCTTGGTGTGAGCTGTCCGTATCTTCTTCTATATCTTTAGAGGGATGATCGAAAGACAAGCCTTCCAGAATAGCCTTAGCTTTTTCATACAGCTCTGAAGGAACGAACAAGTCAATACCCATTGGCGTATACCCCATTAGGATATTGGAATAATCACCTGTTCCTCTATATTTTTTTAATACAGGTATCCCTTGCTCTTGGAGCATGTGAATAATGCTCACAGCAATCATATCTGTCGAAACCGTTATGAGCAATACATCTTTTTCTCTATTCATTTTTTCACCCCTTTATATTTATTGTAACCAACCTAATATCAACAAATGTAATGGATAAAATACATAAAAGAAATACTTGATATTGATACCCCGCTCTCCGTTATAAAAGTATATTGGTATTACCGTTAACATCCCTAAAAGCTGAATCGGATGAGATAACATGGTTAGAATTAAATTTCCAAATATTATGACATAAATCTGTTTTTTCAAGTCATCTTTCATCAAGTATATTGTGACAATAATCAATACGCCTACGGCTCCGTAATCTGTATGCAATATCTCTGCAATCACTGCAGGGAAGATAATGGCTAAGTATTTAAATTTTTTGTTGTCGTTATACTGATCGTAAAAGTAAACAGCCACAGTCCCCAATAATAAAGTAAAGAAAACATTTTGATGACTAAATTCTAGGTATGTGTTGTAAAAAGCAAAATCAAATGGAATCTCAGAAATAAATGCAAAAGCTAAAAGCCTATACTTATACTTTTTGATATCCCCGGTCTTACTGCATCCTTCAGCAATCAAAAAAGCAAATATTGGAAAAGCTAACCTTCCGACACCCCTGAAAATTAAATTTAATCCATGCTCAGTAATAAAAATATAACCTATATGATCTATTAACATCGTGACAATGGCAATAATTTTAAGAATAAATCCAGTCATCTTTTTCTCTCCACGGTTATTTTAAATTTGATTCGTTATACACTTACATTCAATTTGTGCACAATTTAAATGGGATTTCTACAGAAACCCCTTTATACTTATCCTTTACTTTAATAATTCATGCACCTTTAATCTTTTCTCTAATGCTTATATTCATCTAATGTTATAAATTCTAAATAATTTTCATCCTCAGATTCATGGGTTATCATCAATTGATTACAATTGGGAGAAATTAAGGGTATGTCCGTATACTCTGAGGTATCATAAATCAAATCAACGTTAAATGATTGGTCGATGTGATAAACACCGGAAGAGGTTGAAAATAAAATCAAATTTTCTAAAGAACACCATGAATCAATATAACCAATTTCCTCATACAAAACGTCTATCTTTTCATTTTCAATATTTCTTTTCATTAGATATTCCTTATCATCAAAATAACCACTGTAAATAAAGTCATCGTTAATAAGATCCAAAGGAAATACGCTGCTGTATACATCCGTATATTGAATTTTTTTTACGAAATCTAAAACAGCTTTTATATCCTTTCCAATCTCCATATATTGTACGGTTACACTTATTTCTTTATTTTCCAACTCACTATCCATAATCTTTTTACAGCTGTCTATGGAAGCCGTTTCAAAAAACAAACCCTTACTATCACTTTTCCATTGCAGGCTTTTCACAATAAGCTGTTCATCTAAGCTGATATATTCTGTTGCATGGGTTTCAATATTAAGAATACCAATTTTGTCTGACATTAAGAAATATAATTCCGGTTGTTCAAAAATATATTCACTATACTCAGGAGATTGAACTAAAAATGCTAAGTGTTTTCCATCCGGAGACCATTTAGGGTAAGATATAATGGCATCCTTTAAATCGATACCGGCAGCCAGCTTATTCTCTCTAGCATCAATGACATTTAATAAACTGCCTTGACCATTGGGGATAGAGCTAATATGAATAGAGTCAATGTTCCAATCCGCTACCAGGTTTGAGAAAATGTAATCCATCTCAGGGATAAGCTCTGTCTCTATTAAGTGATCCGTCTTAACATGATATAAATATTGTTTGCTGTTGGCACTTAGTACAATATATTGATGGTCCGGAGACATATTGTACCAATTAACGTTATCCATAATTTTTCTTGATTCATCGTGTAAGTCTTTCACATATAACTCTTCTAATCCTATCGAGTAAACAAATTTTTCAGAAACCGGATCAAAAGCCCCATTCCATAAGTCCCCTTCTACTTCTAAAAGTTTATCCAGCTTCTTATTTTTTAAATCTAACCTGAACAACTCATTTTTCTGAAGGTCCCCTTTAAAGTGCTCATATAAAAAGGTGACAACATCATCATTTTCCCATGTTGTAAAATATGTAATAGGTCTTTTCCACTTCTCTTTCAAAGAAAGTCGTATCCCTTTATCAATTTCTTCTATTGTAATTTCATCTATCTCTTCAGAAGCCCCTTCTTCATTTTCTTGAACAGCAGGCTTGTCCTGTTGAATGGGCTCTGTTTTTGTTTCACATCCTGTTATTCCAAGTATAACCACCAGAAAACATAAAATTAAAAATTTATTTCTCATTTTAGAAATCCCCCTAAAAACCACTACTTTAACAAGTTATCTAATTTGTACAGAAAATCTTGAATGTTAGCAACGATAGTGGTCACTTCTAAAGTGCCCCTATCTCTTATCTTGTTTAAAACAAATTCCGATACATCAATTGCATAGATGTATACCGGTCTTATCTCTCCATTTACCACATTATATGAGGGTGTTAAATTACCTGTGGCAATAGTGTGTAATTGTGTCGCTAAACAAATGAGCGTTGTCGCTTCACTGGTGTGCTTCCTCATTTCATCTTGTGCTTCATAAGCATCTCCAAAAACATTTGGCAGTGGTCCATCATCTCGAATAGATCCTGCTAATACAAATGGTACATCATTCTTAACACAGGAATAAATAATACCATTTTGTATATGATATTGATCAATGGCTTTTATAATAGAACCTGCTTCCCACACTTTGTTAATGGCATCCAAATGATTGTAATGACCATTTGGTTTTAACGCTTGATCGCTAATATCTTGTCCAAGTGCAGTATTAAAAAATGCCCCCTCAAGATCGTGGGTCGCTACAGCGTTGCCTCCGAATACGGCATGTGCATAACCATTGTCTATAAGAGATTCCAATGCACTTCTTGATTTATAATCAAATACAACAGCCGGCCCTAACACCCATACGATTTTCCCATGGTCTTTTTCATATCTAAGCAAATCGCAAAGTCTTTCATAATCCTTTGAAAATGAAGTTTCTCTGGACCTCCCACTTCTAAAAGAAAATGCCTCTGTCTCTTTATCATCCGATACAAACCCTCCCTGATGTAAGAAAATCCCATCACTGCCGTCCTCAGTTCTTCCAACTGCAACCTTTTCTCCTGTTCTCAAACATCTCAGCTCTTTTATTTCTACTTCACCATCATCATTGAGCACAGCGACACAATCCATTCTACTGCCTTTAGCCAGTACCCATTGGTCATCAATTTTAAAATATTCCGGATAAATGGTGGTGGCATGATAATTGTCCGGTGCAACACCATCTTTAGCCACACTGACAAAGGTTACATTAGGGTATAACTTAAATCTATCACTCTCAAAGTTTGGCTCCACATAATTTGGAATACTAAACATTCTTTTATAACGCTCCTTTTTTCGATGAATATTATCAATATTTAAATTTTCTCTCATATTTAATTATAAGTTATAAATGTTTACCATTCATTTTAACATATAAATGCTAACATTTACCTGTTATTGTCGATTATCTTTAATTTTTCTGATCGGTTTAATTGCTTTATTGCATATTCTCGTCTACAAGCCTCATTTTTGTCTGCATATTCTTCATAATATTTTAATGCAACAGGTGTTCTGCCACGAGTATATTTCCCACCTTTTCCTGAATTATGTGTTTTCACCCTATTTTCCAAATCCGTTGTGTAGCCCGTATAAAAGCTTCCATCTTTACATTCCAATATATAGACATAATGCATTTTATTCTTGTAATCAGTCATGGTTTATCCTACTTTCTTATGAGTTGTCTCAAAACTAATTCACTTTTCCCACCAAACCTCTG
Organism: Clostridia bacterium; assembly: GCA_028279945.1. GTDB lineage: Bacteria > Bacillota > Clostridia > Peptostreptococcales > JAAYPU01 > JAKSCF01. Next base: position 14,343 of record JANQMT010000145.1, on the reverse strand, counting down.
GAATCGCTTTTTGAAAAAGCCTCATTATTCTTCCATCAAAATATCTAACATCTTCTGAGGATTATTTAAAAAAGCTTTGGTGACTTCATAATGTTCTGTTTCTTCGTAATGGACTTTTTCGAGTCTGTCTTGAAACTGGTAAATCCATGCATCCGGATATGCCATCAATATCGGTGAATGGGTAGAAATGATAAATTGTGACCCTTGCTCAACCAATTGATGCATCCGTGTAATCATAGCCATTTGACGTGACGGCGATAAAGCCGCTTCAGGCTCATCCAAAATGTACAATCCCTGCCCGCCAAATCGATTGATAAAGACTGCAAAAAAAGATTCGCCATGAGACTGTTCGTGTAAAGAGCGCCCGCCATAAGATTTAATAATAGGCTTACCAGGTTTTTCTTTATCAAGTTCTTCTATTGTTGAAGCTAGGTTATAGAAGCTTTCAGCCCTAAGAAAAAAACCATCTTTTGGCTTTGTTATTCCTTTTACCAATTTAAGAAAACTATGCAGCTCTGAATGAGAAGCCCATGATGAAAAATTAAAGTTCTTTGTTCCACCTTCAGGATTAAAACCATAAGCAACAGCAATGGCCTCTAATAAGGTTGATTTACCTGCTCCATTTTCTCCAATAATAAAAGTTACTCTCGGATGAAAATCAAGCTTAGATAAATGCTTAACTGCCGGTAAACAGAATGGGTATTTATTTTTGTTCTTAATCTTATCATGTAATATTTCCATACTTCGGATATACTGAAAATTTTGAGTCAGCCTCATAAAAAGTACCTTTCCTATCATTAAAAAATCCTTAACCTTATTGTACAACAACATGATCAAGGATTCTATACTGTGGTACAATAAAAGCTGTACCACATTTCTTTAGGCGGTATCCTGTAGGCATACCGCCTAAATCTTCAAGTAAAATACTCAATACTTCCATTTTTGAAATGTTCCTGTATCAACTCAGAAATATAGGTCTTGATTTCAAGGCTGTCTTCTTTTTTATAAACATACTTGAATTTACCATACGGCCCCCATTTTAATTGACGATTTTCATCATTCATATCCAGTTTAGTATTGGGAAACCTGGAGGTGATTAAGTTCTTAGCTGTCTCAGTATATCTATGCTGAATTAATTCAAAAGATATGTTTAATGAATCATCATGCAATTGTTCTTTGATATTTAGAATTAACCTTTCATAATCTTTTTTCCAGCCGTCATATCTCATAATGGGCGCCAGAATAAAGCCTAACGTATATCCTGCTTCTGCTGCCTTCTTAGCCGCTAATATGCGTTGGTCCAGTGTAGAAGTAACATGTTCATATTGTTGAATGATAGGATCTGTATTGACACTGAATCTAAAAGTAGTATGGCCATTGTGTTTTGCATCCAGCAAACTGTCCACCATATGATATTTGGTAACAAATCTGAGTCTCCCTTGCCGACTTTCTCCAAAAAATTCGATACACTTTTTCAAACTTCCTGTCATTGGTTCAAAGGGTATAGGATCAGTAATACTGCTGCATTCAAAAGTCGTTATATCAGAATCATGATCATCCATATGTTGTTGAATGACTTGAAATATTTCATCTATATTGACAAATACTCTAATATAGGGTTTCTCTCCTTGAGTCGTTTGAAGATAGCAATATTCACAATGACCCGGACATGAGCTTGAAAGTGAAAATTGATAATCTGCTGACGGCGAACACGGCCTTAATTTTTTTTCCTTATTTAAAGTAATGAATACTGTTTTTTTAGAACGTTGATAAAGTTTCGCAGGTGTATCCCCTTCAATCTTGACTCGATTGGATATCAAAATGGGTACACCTAAATTTTCAAAATATGCTCTTACCTTTCTTCCCGTTTCATACTCTAAAGCTCTGGGATTCATAACAACTTCTTCCGGAATAAAAGCTTTCAAATCATCACCTTACCCTTATCACTTTATTTAATATAGTTTATTTTTTCCCTAAGTTTTCAAACCATGCATTCGCCATTAAAATTCAATTATTTTTTAAATTTAACAAAAGAACACTTGACAAATATGCTTGTATATATGTACAATGGGTTCAAATAATAACCAATTTACTTTGGAGGATGTCATGGATACGATCATTAGAAAGGATAGCACAAATAAATACTATTTTTATTTCTTTAGCTGGGGTTTCTTTTTTTACCCTGGATACTTTTATTTCAAAAATAGTATTAAGTTCCTTTTTAATGAGTTGACCATACCATCATACATCGGCGCCGTATGATAAACTGACAAAGTATTAAAGCAAACAAAGACTCATTGATAGGATGAGTCTTTTTTTTATTCCACGATAAACAGAGCTCTGTAAAATCATTTATTTAAATTTACCGGTCCACGTTCAGAATACACCTTAATGTATAGAATATGTCTAAATTACAAAACATCAGTAATAGAAATATTTGTACCATTATTCAGGGCATATAACGAGGACGGTTCTTAAGTTTACTATATTTAAAATTTGGAGGAAATAGATATGGTTATAGTTATGAGAAAAAACTTACCTAAAGAAGAAATAGAATCTATTGTTAAAAAACTTGTAGACAATCATGATGTCAAAATACATGAAAGTAAAGGAGAAAACTATCACTTACTTGGAGTCGTAGGTGATACCTCTACCATAGATACAACTTGGATTGAAGCAAATCGGTTGGTCGAAAAATTAATACGGATACAATCACCCTATAAAAAAGCCAGCATTACATTTCGTCCGGAAGATACCGTCATTGACATCGATGACCATAAAATCGGTGGAGAAAATTTTGGGGTTATTGCCGGTCCTTGCTCTATTGAAGGGCGTGATGCTATTATAGATTTGGCTCAAAAAGTGAAAGAATCCGGTGCGCATTTCTTAAGAGGCGGTGCATTTAAACCAAGAACTTCCCCTTACAGTTTCCAAGGTTTAGGAGAAGAAGGTATCGAGCTGCTCAATGAAGCCAAAGCTGCTACCGGCCTGCCTGTTGTTTCTGAGATTATGGCTATTGATAAAATCGAATACTTTGTAGAAAACGTTGACATCATCCAAGTTGGAGCTAGAAACATGCAAAACTTTATGCTTCTTAAGGAGTTAGGAAAAACGAATAAACCTATTCTTCTTAAAAGAGGCTTGTCAGCAACCATTGAAGAACTTCTCATGTCAGCCGAATACATTATGTCCGGCGGGAATAATCAAGTTGTTTTATGTGAAAGAGGTATACGTACTTTTGAAAGATACACTAGAAATACTTTGGATATCAGTGCTGTTCCAGTTTTAAAGAAACTCAGCCATCTGCCTGTTATTGTAGATCCGAGTCACGCTTCCGGTGAATGGTGGCTTGTTGAACCACTGGCTAAAGCTGCCTTGGCTGTTGGCGCAGACGGTATCATGATTGAAGTGCATCAAGATCCTCAAAATGCAAAAAGTGATGGTCAGCAATCCATTAAGCCTTCAAGATTTGACGGCCTAATGGGTAATTTAAAATCTCTTTCTCAACATTTAAATAAAAAAATCTAAGAGGTGAACCAATGAATGTTAACCATTTAAACATTAGTATAGTAGGACTGGGCGTTATTGGCGGTTCCTTCGCTTACCATTTGAATAAGCTAAACTTTAATAATATATGGGGTATCGATAAAAATTTAGATACCCTGCAAAAAGCTGAGGCAGATAATATGATTGAAAAGGGTTTTGATAATCCCCAATACCCCATAGCGCATTCCGATATTGTTATTTTATGTATTTATCCTGGTAACATTGTAAACTTTATTCAAGAATATATGTATCATTTTAAATCCGGTGCTATTATAATGGATGCAAGTGGTATTAAAAGCAAAATCATGGATCAAATCAATATTGAAAGAGATGATATCGATTTTGTGGGCGGTCATCCTATGGCAGGCAACGAAGGTATCGGCATAACTTCGGCTTCTAAGACATTGTTTAACAACGCTAACTTTATAATAACTCCTACTGAAAACAATAAAGCAGAAAGCATATCGCTATTAACAGAAATACTGAAAGAGATGGGATTCGGTAAAATTTCTCAAGTAACGCCACAAATGCATGACGAAATGATTGGCTATACCAGCCAGCTTCCACATATTATTGCTGCCTCTATCATCAATTGTCATGACAATGAAGATATATTAAGGTTTACAGGCAATAGTTTTGGAGAGTTTACACGAATCGCTAAAATGAATGCCCCCCTTTGGACTGATTTAATTATAGGAAATAAGGATAACATCCTTCATCTAATAGATGCCTTTATCGGCGAGATGGATCAAGTTAGAACAGCTATCGCTCAAGAAAATAAATCCATGCTTGAAGAAATATTCTCAAATTGCACTCGTAAAAAAGAGGAGATGAAATAAAATGCGTACTTTAAATATAAATCTGCCTGATAAAAATTACGCCATTATTATAGAAAAAAACATGCTTCAAAATATCCATAAGTATATTGAAAAGTACATTCATGGTAAAAAAAGCGTTGTGATCACCGATGAAAATGTTTATGATGTATATGGTAAAGCATTCATAAATCATCTTAAAAAATATGGCTTCGATGTCCATTTAATCGTAATACCACCGGGAGAACAAAGCAAATCTTTAGAAATGCTTGAACATGTATATTCCCAGCTTATTAATTTAGGCATTACCAAGAGTGACCGATTGATCGCTCTTGGCGGTGGTGTTATCGGAGATTTATCCGGATTTGCGGCTGCAACGTTTTTAAGAGGTGTTCCTTTTATTCAAATTCCTACATCCCTAATCGCTCAAGTGGACAGCAGTATAGGCGGAAAAACCGCTGTCAATTTAGCCTTAGGCAAAAATTTAGTCGGCAGTTTTTATCATCCGGAAATCGTTTTGATTGACCCTGCCGTATTAACCACCCTTAAGCCACGCTATCTTTGGGATGGTATGGCAGAAGTCATTAAATATGGCTGCATCAGAAGTTCTGAATTATTTAGTCTATTAGAAAATATTGAAATAGAAGACATTCATGATCATATGGAAGAAATCATTTATCAGTGTTGTGCCATCAAAAAAGAAATTGTTGAAAAAGATGAGAAAGATGAGAACACTCGAATGCTTTTAAATTTTGGCCATACCATAGGTCACGGCATTGAAAAATTATATGGATATAGTGAATATACCCATGGTGAAGGTGTTGCAATAGGTATGCATCATATTACTCAAAAAAGCGAGAGCCTTGGATTAACGGGAAAAGAAACCACTGTTAAAATAAAGTCTTTACTCAATAAATATCACCTTCCTTCTCAACTGCCGGATGTTAATAAGAGTACGCTTATCAAGACGTTACTCAACGACAAAAAAAGTCGTGGCAGCAAAATAAATCTTATCCTTTTAAATCATATTGGTGATAGTTTTATTCATACTATTGACAAGGCAAGTATTGGAGAATTTATATAAATAGAAAATATAAATAAGGAGATTTTTTTATGAAAACAGTCATTATCGCACCAACATCTCTTGATGGTAAAATCAAAGTGCCACCTTCAAAGAGCATTAGCCATCGAGCCATTATCGGTGCGGCCCTTGCAAAAGGAAAAGCATGCGTTAATAACCTATTACTTTCAGAGGATATTAAAGCAACCATTGAAGGTATGAAAGCATTAGGTGCCTCTATCCACTTGGAAGATGATTCATGTATTAGCATCCAAGGTATAAAAGAAACCGGTATGCAAATACCAACCATCGATTGTAAAGAGTCAGGATCAACCCTTAGATTTTTAATTCCAGTAGCCAGCGTTATTAAAACACCTGCTACTTTTACAGGTGAAGGTCGTTTAGGAAAAAGGCCTCTCACCCCTTATTATGATATTTTTAGCCGGCAAAATATTGATTACGAAACGACACACGGGCAGTTGCCGCTAAAAGTTACGGGTTCCCTTAAACCCGATGATTATTACATTCCAGGGGATATCAGTTCACAATTTATTACCGGCTTATTGTATGCATTGCCTTTATTAGATGGTGATTCTACGATACATATCACTACCGAATTAGAATCCAAAGGTTATATTGATTTGACCTTAGATGTGTTAAAACATTATTCTATACAAATCCATCACGAAAATTACAAGACTTTTAAAATTAAAGGTAATCAAAGCTATGTAAGTCAAGATTATACCGTAGAAGGCGATTACTCTCAAGCTGCATTTTGGATTGTAGCAGGGCTAATAGACAACGGTTTAACGATAGAAGGTATGCGCTTAGATTCCGGCCAAGGTGATCGTATGATTTTAGATATCGTTAAGCAAATGGGAGGTAAAATCGTTGAAGAAGAACATGCGATTCATATCTTACCTTCTGTCACTCATGGTATAGAAATTGATGCTTCACAATGCCCGGATCTCGTCCCTATTTTGTCTGTATTAGCGGCTGTCAGTAAAGGTACGACAAAGATCATCAATGCTGCCAGATTAAGAATTAAAGAATCAGACCGGCTGGCTTCTACTACCAGTGAGCTGAATAAACTGGGGGCAGAGATTATTGAAGCTGCTGACAGCTTAACCATCCACGGTAAAGATCATCTGAAAGGCGGCATTGTAGACAGCTGGAACGATCACCGCATAGCAATGGCATTGGCCGTCGCATCTATAAGGTGTACGGATCAGGTAAAAATTACCAATAGTGATACCGTCAAAAAATCCTATCCTACATTCTGGGAAGACTTTAAAAAGCTTGGAGGAGAAATCGATGAGTTCGATTTGGGGAAATAATATTCAAATATCGCTATTTGGTGAATCTCATGGTAAAGCCATCGGCGTTGTAATCCATGGGCTTCCACCAGGGATAGCATTAGATTTTGATGCCATTGATTTTGAAATGAAAAGACGTGCTCCCGGCAAATCACCTACTTCAACGCCAAGAAAAGAAAAAGATGCATACGAAATCGTCAGCGGCTTTTTCAATGGCAAAACTACAGGAACACCCCTATGTTGTTTTATAGCAAACAAAGATACTCGATCAAAAGATTATGAAAAAACGGCTTTGACCATAAGACCGGGTCATGCAGATTATACCGGATACATTAAGTATAAAGGATTTAACGACTATAGAGGCGGCGGACACTTTTCCGGTAGATTAACTGCCCCTTTGGTATTTGCCGGAGCTATTGCAAAGCAGATTTTAAAGAAAAAAAATATTGCTGTCGGCAGTCACATATACCAAATCGGTTCTATTAAGGATACGCCGTTTGAAAACCCTACCGCAGACATGTTTCAAGCTTTATCCAATAAAAAAATATGTGTATTGAATGATAAAGCCGGAAACAAAATGGAAGAAATAGTATTAGAGGCTAAAGAACAGTTAGATTCTTTAGGCGGTATTATTGAAACTGCAATAATAAATATACCCGCAGGTATGGGCTCTCCCTTCTTTGATTCCATAGAAAGCAGATTATCTTCCATGATGTTTTCAATTCCTGCCGTAAAAGGGATTGAGTTTGGGCAAGGTTTTAACTTTGCTCATATGAAAGGCTCGGAGGCTAACGATGCCTATACCATCCATCAAAGCCAAATACAAACTGAAACCAATCATAACGGCGGAATTTTAGGAGGCATTTCTAATGGCATGCCCATTGTTTTTAGAACCGTATTTAAACCGACTCCTTCTATTTCACAAAAACAAAAAACGGTTAATCTCAAACTCAATGAAGCTGCTGAACTTGTCATCGAAGGACGGCATGACCCATGTATTGTCTTTAGAGCAGTTGCTGTTACCGAAGCTGCAGCAGCATTGGTCATTTTAGATTTATTATTAGAAGGGGAGTAAGTAACATGAAACAAAATAATATTAAAGTTGGTTATCAGGGCGTTCCAGGCTCTTTTAGTCAACAAGCTTTAAGTGAATATTTTGAATCAGAAGTATTAGAATCTCACTATCCTGATTTTGAGGATGTTTTGATACAATTAGAAAACAATACCATTGACTATGGGATACTACCTATTGAAAACTCTTCTACAGGCGGTATTTCAGATACATATCGTCTATTAAGGGATTATTCATCCTCTATCGTAGGCGAAAGATGTATCAAGGTTGAACATCATCTGGTAGGACTTATGGATTCAAAGCTTGAGGATATATCACAAGTCTATTCCCACCCTCAGGCATATGAACAAAGCAGCTATTTTTTCAAAAGTCATCCTAAGATGCACTTTGTCCCTTTCAAAAATACCGCTGAAAGTGCAAAATATATCAGTGAATTAAAAGATACTCACAGCGGTGCTATATGCAGTCGTAAAGCGGCAGCAAATTACGGCCTTAAGATATTAGCTGAAAATATCAATTATAATTATAAAAACTATACTCGATTTGCTATTCTAAGTAAAAATGCTGAAATAAAACCCGAGTGTAATAAAATCAGCATTGTTATTACTGTCCCTCATACTCCAGGCTCTCTTTATAAGGCCCTTCGGTATTTTGAAGAAAACAATCTCAACCTGACTAAAATTGAATCCAGACCACTAATAGATAAACCCTGGCAATATTATTTTTATTTAGATTTTGAAGGGAATCTTAATGATTCAATTGCTCAAAAAGCGTTAAATCAAGTTAAAAATAGCAGTTCTTATTTTAAGATTTTTGGAAATTATTGCTCTCATAATGTAAAATAATTGTAGGGGCGGCTCCCCGTGGCCGCCCAAGCATTTAAAATAATTTCATAAAGGAGAATCAACAATGAGTGCTTTATATGGATTAATCGGAAAAACACTGTCTTATAGTTTTTCTCCCACTATCAATAATAAAATTCTAAAAGCATTACAAATTGATGGTGATTATCACCTATATGAAACAAACCCTGACGGTCTTGCTTCATTAATTTTAGAATTAAAACACCTTAAGGTTAAAGGCACCAATGTCACCATGCCTTACAAGGTAGAAGTTATGAAATACCTGGATTCAGTGTCAAGCAAAGCCACCTCCATAGGTTCTGTCAATACCATTGTTTTTGACAAAGATAACATTCATGGCGATAATACAGATTATGACGGCTTTAAAATGACCATGGATCATGCTGATATTCCCATAAAAAATAAAACCGCAGTGGTTCTTGGTACAGGTGGTGCTGCAAAATCTACCATTCATTGCTTAATGGATTTTGGTGCTAAAGATATTATAGTGGTAAGCCGTAATCCGTCCAATGTAAAAAAAATCACTGAAAATCTTAAAGTCATTACATATGAAGCATTAACCCATACCCCCAAAGACATCATCATTAACTGTACGCCTTGCGGTATGGATCCAAATATTGATCATTCCCCTCTCACCGTCAAGCAAATAGACGGCGCAGAAGCGGTAATGGACCTCATCTATAACCCGCTGGAAACACTGCTCCTAAAAAGAGCCAAAAGCCTGGGCATCAAAGCCGTTGACGGTATGTTCATGCTGGTGGGTCAAGCGGTTAAATCACAAGAAATCTGGAATAAAACAACCATACCTATGGATATGGTAGGAAAAATATATCAAGAAATCATTGAAGAAATAAAAAAATAGAGACGTATCTTATACGCCCCTTTTTACAAAAGCAGGGTTGGGTCACAGTGCCCAACCTATTTATTTTTTGCAATTTTTCAATTATCGTTTCACCCTCAGTATTCCTAAGCAAGGTCTTAATCTCAATTCTTAAATAATGCCATTGATATAATCCTTTAAAAATAACACTCTTACACCTTTATATCTATTACTTTTCTCAAAATTTGTAGGGTTGGGTCTCTGTGCCCAACCTTTCTTCATTATTGGGGTGGTCTATATCTCAATGAAGAAAATTTGAGTGATTCTGTTCAGTTTTAGTCCCCTTCATTATTGGAGTGGTCTATATCAAATAGAAGAAGAACTTACTCGTTTCTTTAAGTTTTAGTCCCCTTCATTATTGGGGTGGTCTATATCATTCCGACGAAGAAACAGAAACAAAGTCGGATGTTTTAGTCCCCTTCATTATTGGGGTGGTCTATATCAAAAGATATCGACAGCACTATTGATATTTCTAGTTTTAGTCCCCTTCATTATTGGGGTGGTCTATATCACGATCTTCATTTTTTACGACTGTTCTTGCAGGTTTTAGTCCCCTTCATTATTGGGGTGGTCTATATCCTATAATAAGGGACGATATAACACTTATTGAGTTTTAGTCCCCTTCATTATTGGGGTCGTCTATATCCTATAGGTATGTAATAAAATAGTATCACATTTTTATTATTTTTTGTATACTTTTCATTTATTATTGACATCTCAAACCACCCCTTTTATACTATTTTACAACATAAATGCCTTCAAATTTCAATGATATTACTATCTTTTCTAAGTATTTTTTCTGCTAATTTGACTTCTCCCGATATGATATCCATAGATACTGATTGGTTATTTTCAGTTTTTCACCAGTTATAATATGTAATATATTGGACATAGAATTGTTTCCTATTGTTTCTTTTTTTGATTGACAATTTTTTGTTCAATGCTATTATCGACATTACAGCCGTTAAATATAATGACTTTTATCATTTCTAAAAAATAATCTTTAGATTGCTTATCTTTAGATTTAACTAAATATCTGTCATTGTTTGGTTTAGAAGCGATTGAGAAACTATGAATTTTATGTTCCTTAAATTTAAACTTTAGTACATAACCGTTTTTTTCAAAAGTGTTAATAACCGTTTTAGTTACTGCATTTTTTAATTTTCTATCAAAATATAATAGCTTTCTCAATTTGTTTAATTGCTCAAAAAAAGTAACTTTTTCTACTTCTTCATTTTTTCTCATGTATTCAAAATGAGCTATTTTATTCCTTACGGTTATATCATTAAATTTTATAATGCTTGTAGTATTTTGAATTTCATACCATATTTTATTTCCTTTATACAACTCTTCTTTTATGCCACAGTATAAGTATTGCAAATCTTTCTCAGCTACAGCTATTAAACCATTTAACCTGCTGTATAAATCTACCAAGAGTCGGTTCATTTTAGATACATTGGTAAAAAGAACATGGTTTTTTAGTTGGTCGTATTCTCTCCTTTTATAAAATTTCTCTGTATATACTTCTTTTAGTGTTGTGATTGTTTTTACACAAGTTTTATTCTTGATATCTCTTTCTTTTTTATTTCTAATTTTTCTATTTTTCTCTTTTTCCTCTTCCAGTCTTTTTATTTCTTTCTTAATACACTCTATATCTTTTATAACATCTGGAATGCTTTTTTCTAAGATACATAACCTATTAGTATCTTCTTTGGATATTTTATATTCGCTATCAGCGTAATAGTCCTTATACCTTCTAATCAAATCTTCACGGTCAGCTTCTATAATTTGAGTAAACTGTATTAGCTTTTCTATTTCTTCATTGTCTCTTTCATTTTGTTTATTTTTCTGTATATAGAATTGCTGTCTTTCACCGTCTATGGCATCTGACGGATTGTATTCTTCTACCTCTTTTAACTTCTTGTAATTTAGAAACTTTCGTAATATGTATTCATATCTATTGACATCTATCTCTTCATTTTCATGAGTCGCCACTATAATCCTGATAGCCTTTTCAATGCTATCAATATCTATAGTTTTAAATAGCTTCTGATTAGCATCATCATACGTATTAATCTTTTTCATAGCTTGTTTGTAAGTAATTATATTATTGTGCAATTCAGATAATCTAGCTTTAGAAAGAAATAGCAGCATTGCATAGAAAGCATAAAACAAATCATCTTGACTTTGGTGATTAATATTCAGCTCTTTAATATTCGTAAGACTTACTGGATGTTTTTCAAATACTTCAATAACGTCTTCCTTTTTACACTTTATACAAGCATTATTATTAAAAATAAAATGGTATTCTTTACGATTTAACACTTGCAGAAAAGCTATTGCTGTTAATTCATTAATAAAATCATAAGCTAACTTACATTCCTTCCATTTTTCTTCTTCATATTTATTTCTATCCTCTTGAATCGCCGAAATTAAAGCTTCAAAATCTTCCTCGCTCGGTGACACTTTAACTTTACTATTAATTGTTTTTATTGACTCAAAACCATTATTGTTTAAATCAAGTATTTTTTTACTCTTTAAAAACTCATCCAAAATACCCAAAGCATTTTTCTTTATTTCTTTTGTATGAGCATGATATATTTTTAATAGTAGGTATCTAACTGCTTGTTTTCTGCTTAACTCATATCCATTTTGGAATTCTTTATTCTCTTCAATGTGTTGAAATAGTTCCGCTATGGTACTTAAACTATCAAGCAATCCCCTTGGAGCAAATTTATCTACTCTTTCAACTGCTTTTATTACTTTTTTAAATTGAGGCATCTTAGCATTGGCTCTTGGAATATAAAGACTATAATTTTGATATAAATCTAAAACTGTTTTAAGGTCAAAGTAATGAAATACCCCATTATCATAAGCTTTCATTACTTCCATTTTAGGAATTATGGCTGATTTGTTATCTATTCGATTTTTAAAGTATTGTATCTCAGCTTTTTTATCTTGTAGAAATTCAGTATTTATAGTTTGATAGTGAAAGCTTGTATTTCTAAAAGCATATATTGAATTTCTGCTAAATTCATAGAGTTCTGGGCTTTGTTCACATATACAATTACTTCCATTATTTTTCATAAACTTTATTAACAGCTGGAACCTATGCATAGCTCTAAGAACTTTTTGGTTTTTTTGCTTCATACTCTTGCTGTTTAATAAAAAATCCCTTTTACTTTGCAGTATATTAATGTCTTCTATCAAACTATGATAATCTTTACCTAACTCGTATTTATAATTGTTTAATAATGCGCGTTGATACTCACTAAAAACCTCATTTCTAAATCCATTAACAGCATACGTAATCGTAGAACTCAATTTTCTTGAAAACACGTCTTCAATATGCATAACTTGCAAATCATTACTGCTTAATTCTCCTATATCTATATCGTGCGTTTTAGAGTAATACTCATATTTTCCTTTGGTAATAAAGTGTGTAATCCTCTTATTTTCCATTTGCAATTTTACTTCTTTATTTATCTTATTTACATCTAATAATTCAGGTCTATCACAATTAAACGTAACTGTTCTTTGCTTTCTTCTAACTGGGAAGTGTCTATGGAAATAAACAACGATTTCATCATCATAGTATTTTAAATCAGTTTTTCTATTTTCTTTATTATAAAACTTTTCTTTACCCATTAATTCTTTTTGATGAGCTTGAAGCACTTTTTTTATTCTGCTGTTTTTATCATAATATTTCATTTTTTTAAATGTCTCAGCACCTTGGGTTACTTTGATTTTTTCCACTAATTCATCTAATTCATATTTTACTGTGAGTTCTTTTGTATCAATCTCTTTATTTACAAGGTTTTCATAAAATTCTTTTTTATCATTTGTATTATTCACCTGGATTTTATTATTCTTAATAGACTTGTGTAAACTAGCAATTTTTGTATCATGCTTATCAAGTCTAGGTACTACAATTTCTTCATATAAACGAATCAAATCTTCAGAATCTATCTTCTCGTCTTTATCCTTTTTCTTTTTATATTCATCAACTAGACATGCAATTAATACATGTATATTGAATTGCAGTAATGCTTTCTTTTTAAAAGAGAAACTTATAATTTTTTCCTTTGTTAATTCCCCATATTGATCTTTTTCGGGAAAATCACACGAAGCAATGTGGATAATACACGCTCTTAATTCCTCAGCATCACCATTAAACTTTATCTTTTTATCTTCTAATTGGAGTTTACTTACAAAGCTTTTTATAGCTTTTCTTTTTTTATTTATTTCTTCTTTTTTACTAAAGTCCTTATCTGTTTGTTTAATTCGTTTTTCTCCATAGACACCTTTTTTAAAAGCCTTAGTTAAAATAACACAACTCTGAATATGTTCAATTTTGTTAAAATCACTAAATTTTTTTATTTCTTTAGCTTTTTCATCTATTAAGTAACCTTCGTTCGTATTTCTTTCAGTTTTATACCCATTGACCTTTGAAACTCTCACAATATCCCCCCTAATATCACTATGTTAAATACCGGTTCTATCACATTTGATAAAATCCGTGTATTTTCTTTTAATTATACCATAATTATACAGTTATTAGTGTACGGTCTAATAAATGAACTAGCCTTTAAGACATGAGAAAGTCGGGCACGGGGACCCGACACTACGCATATGACTTGATGACCCAATACATATTATTAGCTATAAGAGATGTTTGGTATATCGTTTGTAATGGAGAAATTCAGTTTTGATGGAATGCAACAGAATCAACACGATACAAAGAACTAGAAAAGTGAAAGGTTTGGCAATGTCTGTTCAACCTTTTTTGTA
>JANQMT010000109.1:0-26829 GCA_028279945.1 Clostridia bacterium | reverse complement strand
GGTTACCGACTGAAACATCGAAAAACCATTTTATAAATACTTAAATTAACAACAGATTATCTAAGGTTAAAAAGTGGACTAGTTTGTGGCGAAAAATGGTCTATTTTACTTGACTCCTTACACTCCCAAAAGTCAACACAAAATAAAACTTAATATATCAAAAAAAGAATACAATTTTTTAATATTCTTTTTTTGATATATTAAGCCTTATTCTTTATTATTCTTCACTTTTTAAATATTTCCAAAGTAAACTTTAACTTTTCCTTGTTTACGTAATTTAGGTCATTATCAGTCAATTTGTTGGGTCTGACCACATCCTACATTATTCACTTATAACTTCATTTTCCTGCATATACTCTTCCCTAATTTGTGATAACAATTTTCCTGTTTCTTTATGCACAGCACAAAAATAGGTTTGAACACTTGACCATCCATAGAGATTTTTTAACCATGCCTGCATGGACATTTCTGTGTTATCCACCAATACATTTCCATTTGATAAAAGTTTTGCTTCATCCTCTCTGCCCTTTGCAATAATCATATCTCCCTCTTTAACAACTCCCCATTCCAGCATTTTATCAATCTTTGGTAATGCCCGTCTGGTAATCTGTCTGTTACCTTTAGCAGAAATACTTTCTGACTTATCCAATAAATTTACATAATAATCTTCGTAACTTGTTATAGGCAATAATTTCTTTATATTCAGGTATACTTCATCTTTTATTTTATATGGCACCAAACGATAACAATTCAGATCAACGTGATTGCTATTGAGCCATGCAACGGCTGAAAGTGTTTGAGCATCAAAATCAGAAGCAACAAGTATAATCCGCTGTTTTTTATTAAAGCTTTTTACTGCATTATTAACATTTAGAAATTCATTTAGCTTTCTTATTCCTAGCTCATACGACGTTAACTCTCCAAGATCAAATTCATTTTTGTACTTTTCAATATATGGAGCATAAACTTTCTTTACAAGTTCATCCGTTGTTTCAATTGTTGCATAACTTGCAGCATAACGAATGGCCTGAAATTCAAAAGCCTCTTTTCTAATTTCAATGTCTTTTTTATCTCTTTTGATTTCAATCAGTACAATATTGCCATTGCTGTCAACGGCTGTCAGATCACTTCGCCCTTTTTCCTCATTTTCGACCTGACGTCCTACAATGAGCATGGATTCTTCTTCATCACACAGCATATCTATACTATTTCTTAGGATTTCTTCCACATCATTCTCTATCATATTTAATTCAGAAAAAGTTACTGACTCTATTCTTGATACCTGGTTGCCTTTGATATTATACAAAATCTTTCCCCCACATTCTAATATTTATCTCAACTCATCGTCCAAAGGTACAATGCTTTCATCCCAGTGTCTTCTTCCACCGACGTTTCATCTCCGGATTATATTTCAATTTCTTCACTTCCGTGTGAATTGCCTTCAAATAAAAGGGACGGTTCTTTTTGTTCGCTTAATTAAACTACCTTTAATTTTTCTATTAACGGAATATCCGCAGGCGCAAAATCAAATTTATCAAATTCTTCAATTTTAATCCACTTAACTTGATTATGAACAGGTAGCTCCATTTCACCTTCTATAATCGTGCAAAAGTATGCTACTAGCCTTATTACACCGTTAGAATATTCATAAATACTATCACCTAAAAAATCTCCTACTTCAATTTCTATGTTTAACTCCTCTTTAATCTCTCTCTTTAAACAATCTTGTGGCGATTCTCCTTTTTCAATCTTCCCACCTGGAAATTCCCACTTACCCGCTAAATTCTCATTAAGCCCTCTTCTAGCTATCAAAATCAAGCCCTCTTGCACAATAATTGCCGCTGTAACATCTTTCATAATTTTTTCTCCCTTTTAAAACATACAGCATGTTTTAAAACTATATGCTATATTATACCATTAAATAATTATTATTTGGTAATAGCGAGAATAATTAAAATCATTCTCATATGAACGATGTCTTATTCTATGGAACTCTACAATAATCTTAAAACTATATATGATGGTAATCCAGGTGGTGGAGTTCTTTATTTTACTGTAGACTAGATATATCCACATCATTAACGATAAAGCGATAACTTTATCTTTAATGATGGCATTTTAATAAAGGAGCCTATTTATGAATAAAAAAAAATATTTAATAATATTGTTATTGGTATTGATTGTGTTAATAGCTTATAACACAAGTAACACTGTTAGAACAAAAGAAGTAACCGCGTTTAAGAAAGTTCTTTTAAATGAAGTTGAATATATTATAGATGTACATTTTTATTTTAGGCGTCCATCTCTAAATTGCAACTTGACTTTGTCAAAAGAACCTAGTAAGGAAGAATTAAAACAGATTATTGAATATTTCAAGAATTTTTGTACGCTTGAGACTATAAATAAAATTGCTGATGATTATTGGAAAAGCAATATCATACGTGAAGTTTGTGTACGCATTGAAATAGGCCCTCAAAAAAATAATAAATTCGATTATATCTTGACTAGCAGGTACTATAAAGATTCCTATGGAAATGAAGAAGATTATTATCAGACATGGATAGTTGAAGATAGTAATTTTGAGAAAGTTAACTTAGAATAAGTATACAGACACTTCGAGATGGTTCTTTTTGGTTCATTACTACTTTAGTCTGTTTTAGCATTTTAAAAGACATCAATTTTTTTATAGTCTCACATATATGTAAATATTAATACTCTGTTAAAAAATAATTTTAAGCTTATACATCCTTGACAATTTTGTATAGCATCTATACAATTAAACCATGAAGGAAATATTAACCGTTAACGAACAACTTGATATTGAAGAAGAAATTGCTTACTCTATTGTACGCGTGTCTTATAAGTTATTAGGTGGTGACCGTGCAACGCTTAAATATGGTACGGATGTGAATATCTACGGTTCTGAGATACATATGATATGCTTTATTAAGAAGAATCCAGACAGCTATATATCCAGCATTGCAAAAAGCATTCATGTTACCAGAGGTGCCGTATCACAGATTGTGGCACGACTTAAACGAAAAGGTTTAGTTGAAACCGAAGCCGATCCTGAGAATCTCAAACGTAAAAAATTAAAGCTAACCGAAAAAGGATTAATTGCCTATGAAGGCCACCAAAAGATACATACTCGTTTTAATCAGCATATAGGAAAAATTTTTTCAGATATGGGTGAAAAAGATAAAGAAAAAATTATGACATTCTACAATAAGCTTGAAAAATCAATAGAAGAATTGGTAGAACAATTATAAGCATTTTCTCTTTTATTTTAAAGTATGTGGTAGTCTAATCTCTATGTATAGATGCTGTACATAGAGTATATTTTTCATTATTTTGTATAGGTGCTATACAAAATTAAGGAGGTTATTTTAATGAATCATGAAAATTTAAAAACAGAAAAAATTTCTTCATTGGTATTTAAATTAGGTGTCCCTGCAACAATTGGGATGTTAGTTATTGCATTTTATAATCTTGTGGACACTTATTTTGTAGCTGGCTTGGGCGTTGAAGCTGTTGGTGCCGCTACCGTAGTATTTCCTATCTCCATGTCTATTTCTTCCATTGCCTTTGCAATAGGTACGGGTACATCTTCTTATGTATCACGGTTATTAGGCGAAAAAGACTTAGTAAAGGCTAGTGTTGTGGCTTCTACCAGTTACTTTACTTCTCTGCTTTTATCCGCTTTGTTAGCTTTACTTTGTGCATTCTTTATGAAACAGCTGTTGTATGGTTTTGGTGCAACCGCTTCTATCTTTGAGTATGCTTATGATTATGCTTTAATTGTTCTCATTGGGTCTGTTCTTAATGTAGGAACTGTTAGCGCTAATCATATCATCCGATCAGAGGGACTTGCTAAAATAAGCATGATATCCATGATTATGGGTGCAATCATTAATATCCTTTTAGATCCTATTTTTATTTATACACTTGATTTTGGAATAAAAGGAGCAGCCTGGGCAACTGTTATTGCACAGTTTTGTTCTTTGGCTTTTATTATGCTTTATGTACAATTTGGTAAGGCACAAGTAGAGATAGCTTTTAAGCATTTTAAACCTACTAAGGCCATATACTATGAAGTCCTTAAAATTGGAATTCCTGTACTCTTTTATCATCTGCTTCAAAATGTATCTATGGGTATTATCAACAATCAAGCGTCACTATATGGAGATTACGCTGTAGCAGCTATTGGAATAGTAACCCGTATTCTGACCTTATTATCGTATGTGGTCTTTGGTTTTTCCAAAGGCTATCAGCCTATTGCCGGATACTGCTATGGATCAAAAATGTATGACCGACTAAATGAAGCGACTAACTTTACCTTAAAAGTACTGACGGGTTATTGTATTTTATCTGCCGGTATTGTTTTGATATTTGGATATCCTTTACTGGGTCTTTTTAGCCAAAGCACCGCTGTTTTGGTTATCGCTCACAAAACACTGGTTTTATGGCTCATTACCTATATATTCTTAGGTTATCAAATGACTTATATCACACTCTTTATGTCCATTGGAAAAGCAAGAGAAAGTGCTTTATTGGGATTATGCAGGCAAGGTTTATGCCTTATCCCCCTGCTATTGATTTTACCTCATTTTTTCCATCTAAACGGCATCCTGCTTGCACAAGCCACAGCCGATATATGTGCTTTAACCCTAACTATCTATTTCAAAAGAAAATCCTATGTTAAAGGACACCTTGGCGTAATATAAAACCATTTCAATATTTAGGGACGGTTCTTTTTGGTTCAAATTTGTATAAAAAAGAACCCTCTACCACCTTTTGAGTCAGCTCTTTGTCTTTTTCACAAACTATACAACAGGCTTCCCATGAAATTTTAGTAGAAGGACATTAATTTTAATTATTCGTTTCCTCTTCTTCATCTACAATAATGAGATTAACATATTCATTATATGTACCATAATCAAAGTCTTTTATCCTCTCATCTGTAATAAGATAATCAACTTCTCCGGTAAATTCGGCTATTTTGGCTAGATATGTAGAACCAAATTTAGTATGATCTGCTAAAACAAAAACCTGCTTTGCACTCTTAATCATTTGCATCTTAACTGCAGCTTCTCTTAAATTTGAAATAGAATATCCGTATTCTACATCTATACCATTAACACCTAAAAATGTTTTATCCACACGTATATTATTAATAGCCTTTTCAGCCAGCTTGCCGATAGAAGAGTTAATAGGATATGTTACCTCTCCGCCAACATGAACAACTGTAATATCCAGCTTATTTGCAAATGCCGTTACTACACTGAAAGCATTTGTTACAACCGTAATATCTTTTTTTTGACCATTTGCAATTAATTTACAGAGTTCTAAAACTGTACTTGAACCGTCAAGCAGTAATGTATCATAATTATCTATAAATTCGTAAGCCCGCTTTGCAATCTTTATCTTTTCTTGGATACGCTCAACTGCCAGATCACTTATAGCAAACCTGCCTCCTGCTGGATACAGTGCAACAGCTCCACCATGAGTTCTTCTAATCTTTTTCTCATTTTGCAGTTCATCTAAATCACGTCTTACTGTAGCTTCTGTGATTCCCAATCTTTTACTTAAATCAGAAACCTTTATAGCTTTTTTCTTATTAACTATATCGCATATAAGATTTTTTCTTTCTTCCGGTAACATAATCTCTCCATCCTTTTAAGATCATTTTATTTATAATACTATTAAAGTTCAAACAAATCAAATTTCTTCTTATTTGACGCCAAATCTATATCCATATAGTCATATTTTCCATCTTTAAATACAATATATCTATTCATAAGACTTTTTTCTACAGCCTCAACTGCATATTTGGCAAATCCTGCAGCATGAATACGCTCAATGGCTGTTGGTACTCCGCCCCTTTGTTGGTAACCAATAAGATTGCATTTAACCGTTACATTTAATGTTTCTTGTACATATTTAGCTGTATCAAACATCCTATATGTACCCTCTGCAAAAGTAACCAATACATAATCCTTACTGGAATCTTTTATAAGTTTTTCGACTCGGCTGCATATTGCCTCGTCAGTAATTGGCTTTTCAACCAACACACTAAAATCTGCCATTCCCATTAGCACAGGGCTATGCGTTAAATATCCATCCCATGCTCCTAGTGTTTCAACAAAAAAAACACGTCCCGGCATAGAAAGCCCAGTGTCCGATATATCATCAATATAGGTTACAAGCTTATTAACTGCTGTATCAAAACCAAGTGTATAATCGCTTCCATAGATATTATTATCAATAGTACCGGGAATGCCTATAATATTAATAGACGAATCTATCTCATGCAGCTTGAGTGCACCATTAAATGATCCATCTCCTCCTATGACTATTAAAGCATTGATATGATTCTCTTTTAAATTTTCTACCAGCTTTTTTTGCCATCTTATTTCTTTTAATTCTGGAAACCTGCCCGCTTGAAGTACAGTACCACCAAGTTTATACCAGCCTTGTACATCTTTTAAATCTAACTCAACGTAGTCATTATCTCTAATTCCTAAAAAACCACGTTTATAACCATAAACCTTATGACCTTTTGATTGAGCATTTTTAACAATTTGCGCAAGGCAAGGATTCATTCCGGGCGAATCCCCGCCGCTTGTTATAACTGCTATATTCATGAATTGGCCTCCATCAAAGCTTTGTTAGCACTTCCGAAGATATCAATCTTCTCTTTTACTACTTCTGCACAAGCTTCTTTTATAGGGCCAAGAATTTTTCTTTGATCTACCTCATTTGGTATTTCTCCTACTTGTGTACGAATTGTATTTGTCGCTGTAGCCTTAAGCTCTGTGCCTACATTTATCTTACTCATACCCAATTCAATACATTTTTTAAAATCTTCAACGGGAACACCTGAACCACCATGAAGCACTAATGGGCAATCTGTTAATGCTGCTATCTTTTCTAATCTTTCAAAATCAAGCTTCGGTTCACTCTTATAAAAACCATGCACTGTACCAATAGCAATTGCTAATGCATCTATTCCCGTCTCTTCTACAAAGCGTACGACATCATCAGGGTTTGTAAATGCTGCCGAGGCATCATCCACTACAATGTTGTCTTCTTTTCCGCCAACTTTACCTAATTCGGCTTCAACAGAACAGTTATAGGCTCTTGCAAACTCTACAATAGCTTTAGATTCTGCAATATTTGTCTCATAGTCTTTTGCTGAAGCATCAATCATTACTGAAGTAAATCCTTCTTTAATAGCTTCAATAATTAAATCATAATCTGTAGCATGATCTAAGTGAAGGCATACCGGTATATTGACCGACTCAGCCATTCCTTTTATCATTCCAACGGTTTGTTTTAAACCTATATATTGAACGGCACCCATAGATGCCATCATTATTACCGGTGAATTCTTAGCTAATGCACCTTCGATAATGCCTTGTGCATCTTCATATCCATTAAAATTAAATGCACCTACTGCATAACGTTCTTCTCTTGTTCCTGCTAAAATCTCTTTTAATGTTACTAACCCCATTTCAAATTTCCTTTCTTTAATTATATTATAGTTATCTATAGAAAATCTATCGTATTATTTATTTAAGTGTTCTTTTATCAAGTGATAGGCGCCATAGAGCACCACTTGATCATTCATAATGGAATAGCGTATAGAATCTTCATGAATGGTGTGCAAGCATCTACTTTTAGCCACCCGCATCATCTCCTCATGAAAGAATGCCTTTGCTTTTGTAACACCGCCACCAAGTACCAGTACATCTGGGTCAAAAGCATTGAATAGATTGGCCACGCCAACACCTAAAAAATACCCTTCTTGCTTTAAAAAATGGATTGCATATCCATCGCCATGTTTGGCTGCTTCAGTCAATAGACTTCCTTCAATTTTCTCTTCGTCATATCCAGCCAATTCAAAAACTAGGCTTTTCTTGTTTTTCTTCATATCTTCTCTTAAACGACGATTCATAGCCGTTCCGGATGCATATAATTCAAAGCACCCTTTATTTCCACAAGGGCATTGCAGTCCTTCTCTCTCTATGGATATATGCCCTACCTCTAATGCACCATCATTCTTGCCATGATATATGTCACCATTGATCAGAATTCCGCCGCCGCATCCCGTACTAACCGTCATATACATAACGTGTTTAAGTCCTTGTGCTTGACCACAACGTTGTTCAGCTAACGCTCCTAAGTTGCCATCGTTATCTAAAGCAACAGGTTTTTTGAAATCTTCTTTAAGCCTCTTAACCAGAGGAAAATTGATCCATTTCATCATAGGCGCATGTATAATCACACCTGCTTTAGTATCTAATGGTCCCGGACATCCAACGCCTATACCCAAAACATCATCCATATCAATATGAAATTTTTCAATAATATGATTTAATACATCTTTTGTGTTTTTATAGACTGCCTTTTCACCTTTAAAGGTTTGAGACCTTGCTACATATGTATAATCATCTACAATCTTTCCGTTTTCTGTGAACAAAGCCCCTGTAGTCTTGGTTCCTCCAATGTCCATAATTAAATAACATCTACTCATCCATTGCCTCCACAAAAGTGTCCTCTGTAGTTTTTATAATAATTTCTCACAAATTAATTTGTAAAAAAACAACTCTACCTAGCTTCTTTTTTTTGTGCCATATCTAATATGACAGCTATCAAAATAATTGAACCGATTACAACCTTTTGCCAGTATGATGATATCTGCATCAAATTCATACCATTATTTATGACAGCAATGATTGCAACCCCAAACATAGCTCTGGCAACTGAACCGCTTCCTCCGCTAAGACTTGTTCCACCAAGTACCGTAGCCGCAATAGCAAACATCTCATATGTTTCAGCAGCGGCCGGCTGCCCGTTTTGAAGCTTAGAAGCAATACATATTCCGCCAAGTCCAGCCATGGCAGAACATAATACATAACTGATTAGCTTTACTTTTTTTACATTAATACCGCTTAAATGAGCAACATTTGCGTTACTGCCTACTGCATATACGTGTCTGCCAAAAACTGTTTTTGATAATAAAATATGCATGATAACAACTACTATAATTGTAAATATTGTAAGCACCGGTATAATACCATTTGGATTGCCCTCAGTTGTTATGATTCTACCTGCACCAAGCCAAGCAAAGGTATTACTAAGTCCATAAACCGGCTTTCCATTTGTTACGACGTAAGATAATCCTCTGGCAATAGAAAGCATTGCTAATGTTGCAATCATTGGTACAACTTTATATTTCGTAATCATAATGCCATTAAACAATCCACAAATACCACCAATAATTAAGCCGCTTAAAACTAATATCAATAATGAAAGTCCGGTATTCATGTCTACAAACATGAGTCCTACTTTTGCAGAAACAATTCCAGCCAAGGCTGCGACAGAACCAACTGAAATGTCTATACCACCAAGGATAATAACATAGGTTAATCCAGTTGCAAGTAGTGCATTAATTGACATCTGCGATGTAAGATTGATTAGGTTTTTACTTGTAAGAAAATAAGGGCTTCCTAAACCAAATCCAAATATTAATAAAATCAAAAAAACCATGACAATATTTTTACTGGTCAATTCTTTTAATCTTTGCATACTATTTACCTTTCCATTAGTAATATTCTTTCTCTTATTCATTACTTTTCTGTATCGCTTGTAATACTCGCTAATTTAATAATTGATTGTTCATTAGCTTCTTCTCTCGAAAGGATACCGCTTATATGGCCTTCTCTCATAACCACGACCCTATCACTAACGCCTAATATTTCAGGCATTTCCGACGATATCATAATAATACATCCGCCATTCTCAACAAACTGGTTCATAAGCGCATAAAACTCTGATCTAGCATTAACATCAATGCCCCTTGTGGGCTCATCTAATATTAATATTTTTGAATTTGCGATCAGCCATTTAGCCAATATGACCTTTTGTTGATTACCACCGGATAATGTATTTAAAATAGCATAGATATCAGGGGCCTTAACGCGAAGTTTTTTCGTATATTCTTTACTAATCTCTGTTTCCCATTGATCATCTAAAAAAAAGAATTTTTTATGATTTTCAACCAAACTTGGAAGAACTATATTATCTTTAATCATAGCATTTAACATAAGACCGGTTCTTCTCCTATCCTCGGTAACAAGTCCAACATTATATGCAATGGCATCCTTTGGAGAATTAATATTGACTTCTTGCCCTTCCAAAAAGATTTTTCCATCATCTTTAGGTGTTGCTCCAAAGATTACTTCCATTACCTCTGTACGCCCGGCACCTACTAATCCGGAAAACCCAAGTATCTCTCCTGCATACGCAGTAAAAGAAATATTCTCAAAGACACCTTTTCTTGTAAGCCCTTCTACTCGCAGCATTTCCTTCCCTTGGATATGCTGGTGTTTGTTGTAATAATCTCCTACCTCTCTACCTACCATACTAGCTACGATCTCTGCCTCTGTCGTCTCTGCTACCATCAAAGTATTAATTTTACAGCCATCGCGCAATACGGTTACACGTTCACAAATCATAGAAAGTTCTTTTAATCTATGAGTAATATAAATAATTGCTACATTTTGTTCTTTTAAAATACGAATCTGTTTTAAAAGTGCATCAATTTCATGTTTGGATAAAGAAGATGTAGGTTCATCCATAATGACAACCCTTGACTTCTTTGTAATAACCTTAGCAATCTCTACCATCTGATGCTGAGCAGCATTAAGCTCTCTGGCCAATGTATCAGCCTTTAAATTAACCTGCATAAAATCTAATACTTCTTGAGCATCTTCATTCATCTTTTTTCTATCTAAAAGTCTATTTTTTTTCCTGGGCTCAGCACCTAAGAATATATTCTCAGCAACCGTTAAATCATTTGCGATACTGAGTTCTTGATGAATGACGGATATACCGACTTTTAAAGCTTCACCAGGATTTTCAAAAATTACCTGCTTGCCGTCTAACTCAATTTGTCCATTAGTTGGCGTGTATACACCTGATATAATCTTTATCAATGTAGATTTACCGGCACCATTTTCCCCAACCAAAGTATGTACCTCTCCGGGATAAAAATCAGCAGAAACATCCGTTAATGCTTTTACCCCCGGAAAGTCCTTGCTAATATTTTTTACCTGTAATATTGGCTTCATTTTTCTACCTTTCTTACTTCTAAATCTCTTAGCTTTCCCATTGCAAAAAAGGAATTACCCAAGCAAATTATATGATTTATATCCACTTGGGTAATAATGACTTTAGGTTATATTATTGAGCTGCATTTTCTTTTGTAATAATATAAGGGGGAATAAAAATGCTTTTGGCATCAACTTTACCTTCTGTCATGTATTTATACATTTGCTCTACTATTTTTCCACCAATTTCATTTGGATTTTGAGAAATCTCAGACACCCACCATTTTCCATTTCCTTCTGTATCTAAGATGGCTTCTATAGCTTCCGGATTACCATCAAACCCGATGATCTTTGTGTCGGCACCAGCCGATTTAATTGCTGCTAAAGCGCCTGTAGCTGCTGGATCGCCACCACAGAATACTGCGGCTAAATCAGGATCTTGGGTTAACCAATCTTGCATCAATTGTTGTGCTTTTGTGGCATCTCCTCCATAATCTCCTACAAATTTTAGATTACGTCCGGATCCTTCTAATACTTCTTTTGCACCGTTTTCCCTATCTAAAACAGAACTAGCTGTTGGATAACCGATAATGGCTACATTGTCGCCTTCTTTTGTTAAACGTATAAGCTCTTGACCTCCAAGTCTTCCTCCTTCAAAGTTATCTGTGCCTACGAAACTATGTATAACCGGAGAATCACATGTGCAATCAAAAGTAAACATTGCTACACCATCAGCATCTGCTGCCTCAATACCCGGAACGACGCCTGCAGCATCATTACATGATAATGCAATGGCTACACATCCTTGAGCCGAAAGGTTCTGGATTTGATCAGTGGCAACACTTGCATCTAGTTGAGCATCAACTACGATTGCTTCGATACCAAGTTCGTCAGCCTTAGCTTCGATACCTTCAGCTATTAATTGATAGAATACATGCTCAAAAGAACCTACTATAAATCCCATTTTTAAAGGCTCATTTGCGTCAGCTGCTGCACCTTCATCAGGTGCCGCTGCTCCTTCTTGCCCACAACCAACCAATAAAGTTGTCATCATCAGGATACAAATCATTAAACATACTATTTTTCTCATACCTTTTTCACTCTCCCTCTTTATGTATCATTAAATATCTCGTTAAATTTTTTTCCCTAAAAAATTTAACTTTTTTTAACATATTCATTGTATACTAGGAAATATTCGTTTGTCAATTATTTTTTGTTTTTGTTTTCTTTTTTGACAACTTTTTTACGTTATATGAACAATTTTAAACATTCATCAATGATAATCAAGCAATTTATCATTGATCCATAGATTTCATTTTCGTTTTTGTTCAATTTTTTCAACTGTTACAATTTCTTTAAACCGTTCAAATTCTTCTATTGTACACAATTGAGTACCCTCTCTAATTAAAGAGCCCTGAGCCGCCGAAACACCATATTTAAGCATCTCACAAATAGACAATCCTTTCTCAATAGCACAACAAATACCTGCAACTAACGAATCTCCTGCTCCTTGCGTACTTTTTACTTGAATTGAAGTTGGTTCACAAATATAAGCCTCATTTTTGTCAACGATTATGGCGCCCCTCTCCCCCATGGAAAGGCACACTACCTCAATCCCTTTTGAAATAATTTCTTTGCATTTTTCAACCATATCTTCGATTGTTTTCGTTTTAAGTCCAAATACTGTTTCAAATTCATATAAATTTGGCTTAATAAGATATGGCTTGGCCTTCATACCCTCAAGCAGCAGTTCTCCTTCTGCATCTAAAATACATTTAATTTTCTTTGCATTGGCTTTTTCTATCAACTTACGGTAATAATCTAAACCAACACCTTGTGGTACACTACCTGTTATGACTAATACATCTATATCATCCATTACTTGTTCAAGCTGATCTTCGAGTCTATTTAGAATATTATTGTCAATAAAATCACCCTTTTGATTTAACTCTGTAGTAATGTTGGTATTCATATCTAAAACCTTAATATTTTCTCTAAGTTCTCCATCTGCCATAATACCCTTATATTTAATCCCTATTTCTTCCAAACCATTAATAAATGCTTCAGATCCTTTTTTATAATAAATCCCAAATGTTAAAACAGCTACTCCTATCTGTGTTAAAACAATAGACACATTAACACCTTTTCCGGAAATATCTTTACGTTTTTCTATTACGCGATTCATGCCCCCATATGTAAATTCATCAATTACCAAAGTTTTATCTACGCATGGATTTAGAGTTATTGTTCCTATCATAGTTTTTCCTTTCTAAAAATGAATTATATATTTTTGCTGATCCAATCAGACATTGAGCTAAATATGATGTACACCGAGGTTGCTCCTGCATCCTGTATGCCTATAGCTTTTTCTCCATAATACTTAGCTCTACCAAAAGATGCCTTACATTCTTTGGTATATTCCACACCACGTTTTGCCTCTGATGCCGCAAGAACAAACCCTTCTCTTATATTCAAACCACTCTTCACACTTTTTTTCAGCGCTAAAACAGCAGGCTCTAAGGCATCTACCATTGTCTTATCGCCAACTTTTGCTTTACCTCTTTTTTTAAGTAAAGCTAAGGATTTGGCAAATACATTAGCAAAGTCCTCCAGCTTAAATTCTTTTTTCTGAGGATATTCTACAATCCCACTAACAAAAACTGTACCAAAAAGAACACCTGAAGCACCGCCCATGACACATAACATGGTCATACCAATACTATGAAATACTTCATTGACATAAATAAATTCCTTGTTTTTAAGTTCATTTTTAATACCCTTAAATCCTATGGCCATGCCAATTCCATGATCTCCATCACCAATTTTATTATCTATTTCTGTCAAAACCCCTTCGCTTTCTATCATAATATCTGATACGTATAAAAACATATCCCTCATCTGTATAGCGTTCATTGGTTATATCCTCCTACTTTAACTCTTTGCGTTTAAATAAAGGTGTATCAACTTTTTTATTGTAATAAGGCATTAAATCGTCATCTAAACGCAATAATGAAATAGAAAAACCGCCTGTTCCTTGCGGACAAAATAGATTTTGCAAATCAGCATGATAAACTTTTATGCTGTTCTTTTGCACAAACTCTTTTATTTCTTTCATAACAATATGTAATTCTAAAATACTGGTAAATCCAAAACCATTTAATAAGATAGCTATTTCTTCCCTTTCTTTATATTCTAAATCCTTTAAAAGCATATCCATCATAGTCCCTGCTATATCCTTAGCCGTTTTTAATGGCTCTTTTAAAATCCCAGGCTCCCCATTAAATCCCATGCCATACTCAATCATCCCCTCTTCTATTTCAAACATTGCTTTACCATTCTTTGGCATATATCCTGGTGATGTGGTTACGCTAAGGGTTCTAAGATTATCAATTGTTTTTTGTGTTATACCCTGAACTTCTTCTAATGACAATCCCATTTCTGATGCTGCACCTGCCATCTTAACTGCTAAAGCTATGCCTGCTACCCCTCTACGATTCTCTTTATTATTCAAATCACTAGCAATATCATCATTTACAAACACACACCTGGTTTGAATATTATCCAGAATGGCCAATTCTCCAACTAGCTCAAAATTCAGAACATCTCCCATATGATTGGTCCCAACATATAGGATGCCTTTTTTATTATAAACAGCCTTACTAACATCTAGTATGGATTTTGCAGGTGGTGCAACGTAAACATTACCGCTGACCAGTCCATCGGCTAGGCCTTCACCAACATATCCCAATACCCAAGGCTCATTACCAGCTCCACCACCGACAATGACCGAAACCTTTTCTTCTTGATTCTTCTTTATAAGGCCCCCTACAGTTCCTTCAACACATTTATATTTATCTTCATGTAAGTAAAGGTATCCCTGAAGCATATCCTGTATCATACAATCAGGATCATTAATAATCTTGTTCATTTTTTACCCTCCCAAAGTTTGATTATAAATCATATTATACAATGTTATTTTCGTTTTTGAAATATATTTTTCGTTTATTATCGTTTTTTTATATTTGGACGTCCTTCAACCCATAAAGTAATCAGAAATGAATTTTAGAACTCTAGACTGGCCGGTAGTTATTTTATATAAAAAAACTGCTTATTCTCACAAGCAGTTCATAAAAATTCAATGTTGTTTGGAATTAGTCCTTTCGTCTTTTACACAAACTGTACAACGGGCACCCCTCACACTTGGGCGTTTTTAAACAAAAGACCTTCGCATGTTTAACTATAAGTGCATGAAACTCATTATATATATACAGATCCTTAGGTATTGAGTTTTCCACCAACAGTCTTAGTTCGTCATAGGTATTCGGAATATCGATACCCATACGATGAAATAGTCTTTTTGTATAGGTATCGATTACAAAAGATGGCTTTTTCAAGGCATAGGTCAATATACAATCGGCGGTTTCTCTACCGATCCCCTTTATTTCAAGAAGCTCTTCTCTGAGGCTATCTCCATCTATTTCTTTTATTTTCTCAATGCCAAACTCATATCTCTCATACCAATCGTTCAGCGCCTTTAGCTTGATGGCTTTTTGGTTATAGTAACCGCTGGGATGTATAATCGATGCCAGTTCTTCTACAGTTATATCTCGGATCAACTCCGGTGAAAGCCTGTTGTTAAAATTATTTAATGCTCTAACTACGTTTGACCAAGTCGTATTTTGTGTCAGAACAGCACCCACCATCATTTCATAATCAGTATCTGCCGGCCACCAGTTTTGCTTCCCATAATATTTTATTAAAGTGTGGAATATAGACATGAATAATTCAAGATTGATCAGCCTTTTCTTAATGTCCAATCCATGAGCAAATCCTGTCAATTTCCCATTTGCACCCACTACCCTATGACACGGTACAATGATCGGCAGAGGATTTTTGCTGTTGGCCATCCCAACTGCCCTAGAAGCTTTTTCATTGCCGACATTTATTGCTAATTGCTTATAAGTATACAAATCACCATAAGGAATTTCACATAATTTCTTCCAAACTTGCTTTTGATAGGATGTTCCCTTGGGATTTAAGGCTATATCAAAAGCATGCCTCTCTCCCTTAAAATACTCGTCTATTTGTTTCATGGTTGATGTAAAAAAGCTATGGTTTAAAATCCATTCATGGGATATTTCAAGCTGTCGCTTCCCCTCTCCTGTGTTTAGATGTAAATGTGCTAATCCTTGTTCATCCCCCACCAATATAATTTCACAAAATGGTGTATCAAACCTAGTATAATACATTAAGATAACTCCTTCTTACTTTGGTAATGCCACAGGCAGAGTGCTGCATAAGCCCTATAAGGCCGCCACTTTTCTGCTGTTTGTATGATTTCTTTTTGTGGTAACATCTTTTCACCTTTTGTTAAAGCTTTAATAATACCTAAATCTTTAGAAGGAAAACTGTCTACCATACCCATTCCCCGCATAGCAACATAATGCACAGTCCAATCTCCTATACCTTTTATTGAAGATAAGTCTTTATGAAACTTCTGAAAAGGCTGGTTAGCATCCAGGCTTACTACTTTATTCAGAATACAATTGGTTACATTTAAAATAGTTTCTTGCCTCGTTTTAGTAATACCAAGTCCATTCAAATCTATTTTTAGAAGTTCTTCCGGAGTTGGAAAGAAATAATTCAGCCCATCGGGAAAAATTGAACCACATTCTATCTTTGCTTTTTCAGCTATTCTTCCTGCCAAAGTGGTGGCTGCCTTAATGGTGATTTGCTGACCCAATATTGCTCTAATAACGAATTCAAATGTATTAAAGGCAATGGGTAAGCGTGGAACATGTCCATTTTCCATACCCTTTGATAAAACGTCATCTTTTGAAAACATTTCATTTATCATTGAAAAATCTGTATCAAGATCAAACATCCTTCGGACTTTGTTGTAGATTTTCATATAGCATTTAATATCTTCACAATTGATTTTGAGTTCTAATGCCAATTTACTAGGGCTATCCGTGACGGTAAAAAAACCTTTTATATTATCGATTCTAAATGTTCTGCTATAGCTGTTCTCTGTTACAACTTCTATCCCTTTTATGGCTCTTTGTTTTAAAAAAAATAATACCTGCTTAAAATCAAATGGCTTCTTATACTTTAATAAAAGTGTTGTATTACCCTGATACTGACTTTCGTCTTTAGATTCCTTTCTGATCATGGAAGGTGTTTGACCAAAAACATCTTTAAAAACATCATTGAATTGTCTCGTGGAACCAAAACCGGATGCATAGGCAATATGGGTTATCGACAAATCTGAAGCAAACAATAATTTTCTTGCAAAAATTGCTTTATGATATTTTGCAATCTTTACAGGGGGTATTCCTAAATTCTCTACAAATAGTTTTCTCAGATGCCTGTCGGAAATATAGAACGCTTTTGATAAATCATTGATAGAATGGTCGTTTAAATACCCCTCATATATCATCTTCAATGCTGAATTAACTATGGATACACCATCCACATTCCCATTATAATATTCTACATTCATATCAGGCCGACATCTTAAACAAGGTCTAAACCCCTGATTAAGGGCTTCAAATAACGTTTGAAAATATATTACATTCTCTTCTTTGGCTATGGGTGATGGGCAAGATGGTCTGCAAAAAACACCTGTTGTTTTAACACCAAAGAAAAACTTGCCATCAAAATTTCTATCCTTTGTTATTCTGGCAGTCTGAAACGCAGTATTATCCATGACAAATTTCCTTTCATGAAATCATTCAAAAGTGATTCTAATATTCTAAGTACTTTCATTAGTATCATATAATGTTTTAAGTGATATTAAAAGCGGTTTTCGGATATTACATTCCGATCTGTTGCAGTAGGCTTTAAATTATAATATGCTTTTATTTAACAACAATAATTAAATTAATATACAAGGAGGTTTTCTCAATGGATTTTAAGAATATATTCTTTCAAAAAGCTGCTGATTGTTTAGAAAATCACCCTGCTAATCGTATAGATGCTTTAGATCATTTGATTCTTTATGACCGCTTGCTTATTGGATATGGCAGTGCTAATGATCCCTTGTTTGAAACATTAAAATATCCTAACGTAGTTGGCCCCCACTATTTACTGCCTAACGCATGGCTGCCTGAAGCTGAAACCGTGATTTCTTTTTTTCTCTCTTTTTCTGAACGGGTCCGAAAAAGCAACCGCGCCGGCAAACTACCTTCCATTGAATGGCTTTACGCTAGGATAGAGGGTCAAGCGTTCATCAATACCTTTACAAAGCTTATGTTGGAAGAGCTTATAAACATGGATCTAAAAGCAGTAGCACCTTCTTTAGACCCACAATATAGAAAAGAAAAATTGAAGAGCAATTGGTCCGAAAGACATACAGGGTATATCTGTGGCTTAGGTACTTTTAGTCTCAGTGAATCCATTATCACTGAGCTTGGATCGGCAGGTAGATTGACTAGTATTATTACATCTTTAAAACAACCGCCTACCCCTAGAGCCTATGCCGGTATCCATGACTATTGTGTCTGGTACAAGAACAAAAAATGTGGCGCTTGTATGAAGAAGTGTCCGCCTCAAGCTATTTTAGAAGATGGAACCAAGGACAAAATGCTTTGCTCTGACCATTTAGATTTTATTGGACAAAAGTACTATCCAAGATATGGTTGTGGAAAATGTCAAGCCGGCATGATTTGTGAACATAAAATCCCTATTTGAAAGGTTAGTTTTTTATAGGTGGAATTATTATATTATCATCATCTTTTAAGGAAACATGTAACTGGCGATTGGCGTTTAAAGAGGCAAAAAAAACATTTTGTATGTTGTTAATTCCTCGTTGATACAATTGCTGCTGCAGCCATATTTCATCCAAATCAAACTTTTTTAAAACATCAGAATAGATTTTTCCCTCCATGATGATAGGCAGAGCAATAGAAGATGATGGTTTTACAATTCCCATATCTTCTAATGTAACTGGATTTTTTTGTGTTTTTTTCAGTACACTTAGAGCGCCGTTAGCTTCAACAATTGCTGTTTCAACATCACTAATATCAAATACATCTTTTTCTCTAAGCATTTGAAGTATATTATCAATTGAATATCGAATTTTTTTAAGGTTTTGGTTAATAAATTTACCATTTTGAATAACAACAGTTGGCTTAAATGTTATCCATCCTCCAACTTTACGATTGGTAATTTTCAAATTTGCTACGATACGTTGGAGCAATCCAATGATGACTATTGCTATAACAGTGGGTATGTGGTCAATATCAGGATCTGCGATATCAGCCCCGGTAACTGCCCCTAAGGTGATAATAATTAAATAATCAAATATTGGAAGTTCACCTATTGCACGTTTTCCCATAAATATTGTGACTAATAACAGCAAAGGCAATATAGTAACTATTCTTAATCCAACAATCAATATTTCTTTTATTGTTTCAGGCATTCTTTTCTCTCCTCTCATCAAAGATATTTGTACTGACATAAAAAATACCAATGCAATCGTGATAGATATACTGTAATACTTACCAAAAATGATTTCTTAAATACCTAAATATTTAGGGACGGTTCTTTTTGGTTCAATTTGAACCAAAAAAACCGCCCCCTTTTACTCTTATTCTTTACTTTTATAAATGGAAAGAGAAAAATAAAACTGCACGCCATTTTTTGTTGGGTAAACACCGCATTTTTCACCATGTACGTCCAATATAGATTTTACGATGGAAAGTCCCAGTCCTGTACCTGAATCATCTCTTTGATGTGACTCATCTCCTTTATAAAATCTTTCCCATATGTCATCTATATTTTCGTAGCAAAAATCTTTGCAATCATTCTCTATTTCAACGATATTTTTTGAGTTGTTCTTTTTTCCATTTATTTTGATAACGCTGTTTTTGTCCCCATATTTTATAGCATTGGACATTAAATTTATAAAAGCTCTTTCTATTTTCTCTTCATCTCCATAAACCTCAAAGAACTCCCCATCAATGGTCGTTGTCATCAACTTGTCATTCATTTCATTTTCAAAAAGTGACACCACTCTTTCGATAACATCTTTTATTTTAAAAGCTAAAAATTTATAATTGACGTTATCATCATCCAGCTTTGAAAGAAGCAGCATATCTACCACTAGGTCATTCATTTTCTCTGTTTCATCTACTATAACATCAAGGTAATAATTTGTTTTTGCTTTTTTAACACCTCTTCTTATTGTTTCTGCAAACCCTTTTATTACACCCAGCGGTGTTTTGAACTCGTGAGAGGCGTTGGCAATAAAATCTTTTCTGAAGCGTTCTTGTTTTAGTATTTTTTCGTTTTCTTCTTTAAGCCTGTCATTGGCATTTTCAAGGTTTTTCATTGAATTCTCAAGATTAGATGATAAAGTATTTAAGCTTTCCGCCATTATCCCAAGTTCATCGCCACTTTTAATCTCTACCTTGCTTGTAAAGTCCATATCAGACATTTTTTTTGCAGTATGGGTCATTTTTACTATGGGTTTTCCAATAACTCTAGAAAAAATAAAAGCTAGTATAAAAGAAATAATTATAGCTATCATATAAAAATATACATAAAAATCAGTCAAGAACCCAAATGCTTCATCAACAGATTGAAGGGATGCTTGAATCATAAATACAGTATCACTACCATTAATATCAACCGTTTTTGTAAAACTGACTTCCTTTGTATTGGTGTATGGAATTCTATAGATGTTATATGGCACTTGTATCTTAGAAGCAGACATTGTGATAGATGATGGAGCAGGTTCGATGGTCATAGTCTCTCTAGGCACAAGTGTTGCCGGCTTAGTAATATTGGTTAAAACAGAATAGTTCCACAGCTTCACTTCGCCTGCAAAGAATATATTTAATGTATCATCTGATGCGTCTGCCTTTATTTCATAATCATTGATCTTAGTGGGCATTAGTACCTCATCACTCTCAAATATGCCTTCTAAATAAATTTCCTGTCCCTGTTTTAATGTTATGTCAGAGTTCAAGACAGCATCATTATTAATAACGATATCAAAATAACTGTAGTCTTCTTGTGCGACAGTAATCAGGTATTGTGTATTTGGATCAATTTCTTTTTCTATTTCTATACTAATGTATTCTGGCTTATTTGCTATATACAACCTCGCATTATTTTCTGCTGAAAATTGCTCCATCTTTCTATAAAGTTCAATATCAGACCAATTTTCGGCTTGGTATTCCAATAAAAAGTCATCTAAGTTCTTAGATAAGGTATCTATTTTTTTCCCTTCATAAAACTTTTCAAAGAATAGGGTTTGTCCATATAGAATTGCTGTAATCACAAGTGTAACTGCTACGAAAACAAGTATAAATATTTTGAAAGAAAGTGATTTTTTCATCTATCCACCTCAAATTTGTAGCCAATTCCTACAATAGTTTTTATATAGCTGGAACAGTCGCCAAGCTTTTTCCTTAAAGTTTTTATTTTGGCATCCACTACTCTGTTTTCACCAAAGTAATCATACCCCCAGATGTCTTTTATCAGTTTATCTCTATCAAAAACTCTATTTTCATTCTCTATAAAAAGTAAAAGAAGTCCATATTCTTTTGCAGTCAGCTGTACATTTTTTTCATCTATTTTTACTAAATAGCTGCTCTTATCTACTGAAATTCTACCTTTTTTTATTACGTTATCTTTGATCGTTTCGCCATTAAATCTATTGAAAAGTGTTTTTATTTTCGCCACTAAAACCATGGGACTAAAGGGTTTGACAACATAGTCATCCGCTCCTAATTCATAGCCTTGCAGTTTGTCATCTTCTGTGCTTCTAGCGCTTATAATCACTATAATGACATCTGATTGTTTTCTGAGCCGTCTACAAACCGACCATCCGTCGATTTTAGGCATCATAATATCAATAAGCACAAGATCTACTTTGTTTTCATCAAAAATATCTATTGCTTCATCTCCATCATAAGCACAAAGAACACGGTAGCCTTCTTCATCTAAATTATCCGTAATCATTTCATTCAGTCGTTTGTCATCTTCAACTACTAAGATAGTTTTTTTCAACGTGGCACCTCAATTTTTTTCTCATTTTATTATAGCAATCTTTATAAGCACAAAACAGCTGATTCTCTAATACTTGTAAATAACGTTACAGCTATTATTCCCGCTGCTTCTAATGCTACTAATCTATTTTCTTTTTTTGTCTCCTTACACTTCCTCAGCTCTTTTCTAAAACTATAATACAATTTCGATGTGTCAATACTGTGTCAATTTGAGGTTTTTTACTTTTTTTGCAAATTAATTTGGTTATATCTCGTTTTTTTTAATTTTATTACTTAAACAAAATAGGACTGATTATATAAAAATATATTTCAGTCCTTATTATATTTACATGTATTTAAATCTTGGGTTTTATATAATCCTAATCTGCCTTTATTAGTACAGACTGACTTTCGCCTTCCCAATCAATGTTAAGCGCTTCGGCATAATCTGTGACTGTTGTGATATTTATGCTGTCTTGAATCTCATCCCAAGTTATGTCAAATTTCTTAGTTGATTCGCTCACAGCTTTGGCTATATCTCTTAATTCAAAGTAATTGTTACCATTGATATGATAGGCTTCAAAATCTTGTTCGGTTTCATTAACCATCGCATTAGATTTTATAGCTTGCGCCGGTACACTATTGGTCAATTCGGCTGCATCCATATATGTACCTTTCTTAATTGTAATACCACCCTCTCCAGTCCCCTCTAATAGCAATGTCATTGACTCCGGCATTTCCTCTGCTGCTTGAGTCCTAACTGCTGGTATCGCCTTCATTGTCAGCTCGCTTGATTGTGGCTTTGTGTGTGCGCTTGCGATTCCTGTAAGGGACGCTGCAGCCATTATCCCTACTAATCCGATTGTTACTATTTTTTTCATCTCTCTTATCTCCTTTTTGATTTTTTTTAGATTGGCGTTATTGCCTTTCCAAAACCATAGTACAACCGGAGTATGTCAACGATATGTCAGTCTTAAGATTATTTAGTGCTTTTATTTGTAAAAGACATTTCGGGACCATCCCTTGTATTTTATTTTATTTCCAGTATTGCTTCAATCTCAACAGGTGTTCCGAAAGGCAGCTCATTGGCTGAAAGCGCAGTCCTTGCATGCTTCCCTGCTTCTCCGAATAATTGTTCCAGCAACAGTGATGCTCCGTCAATGACTGTAGGCTGTTCCAAAAAACCATCAACAGATCGTACATATCCATTGATCTTGATAAATTGCTTTATTTTATCTAAATCTCCTAGATAGCCTTTCACAGCGCCTAATGTGTTTAACATGGCTTGCCGGGCTGCTATCTGTCCTTGTTCTATGGTCAGCTCCTGGCCCAGCTTCCCCTCAACAACATATTTTCCGTCTTTTTTACAGGATTGGCCTGAGACATAAAGCAATTTACCTACCTGCCTCACAGGTACGTATGCTGCACGGGGTTTTCTTGGTTCCGGTAGATGCAGTCCCATTTCTTCTATTTTGGCTTCTATTATCATTTATATCTTCTCCTCTCTACAACAATTTAACGATACTGTTTTTGTTCTGGTGATCTATTCAAGATTTGAGCAACTTTTTACTACATTAACCACTTCCTCTACCGTGGCGGCTTTGAAGAGACGATTTAAGCTGGTATTATCGGAAAGGAGCTTCATCAATTCAGAAAGCGTTTTTAAATGGGTATGATGATCCACTGCGCCAAGTCCGATAAAAAGCCTCACCGGCTCATCGTCATCAAAGACAACAGGCTCCTTAAGCGTTATCAAACTCATACAGGCCTTTTTTACCCCGTCTTCCGGACGGGCATGAGGCATAGCAACCCCTGACGTTATGACAATATAGGGACCCAGCTCTTTCACGCTTTTTATCATAGCATCTACATAGCGCTTCTCCACAAAGCCATTTTCTACCAGCATCTCACCCCCTATTCGTATGGCGTCTTCCCAATTCTTTGCATCAACATTCACCTTAATGGTTTTCTCCGTCAATAAGTCTTTTAACACGGGCTGTGTATCTCCTTTCAAGTAAGCATGAGCTTTAAGTTTAAAACTTCTGATAGATCTTTGGTTAATATAGTCCGATTTCTTATCATGCCGTTTCAGCATAAGTATATGTCAGGCTCCTCTATTCTGAAAAGCTCAATTTGCATCCAATTCATTGTGGCAAATTTATAGCTGCTTTATTCACTCAAATCGGCATCTTTATTTTGCTTTTTTCTCTCAGAGACCGATAACAGGCATTCACTGCTTGAAGCGCCATTTCCCCGTCATAGGCTGTTGCCTCGGGTGATTTTCCCTTCCTCACACACTCATAAAAATGCTTCGCTGCTTCTATAAAAGCATCGCGATACACGTCTTTCCAAGACTTCACAGTACCCCGGCTTTCTCCCCCGGCTTTTGTATACTTGACCATGCAATCATCATGAATATTTCCGATTTGAATACAGCCCTTTGTTCCTAATATTTCTATCTTGGAATCATATCCATACTGTACGGAAAAAGCCCCGTCCATCAGCCCTTGCACATTATTATAAAATTCAGCCAAAACCGCTACGGTGTCGTAATAATCCGGAAATTTTTCCCGTACATCAGGAGAGCGGTAATTACCGGCAATCGCATACACCGACTGAAATTCCGCTCCGGCAAACCAGCGCATGGCATCAATATCATGACAGCTGAGCTCTGAAAGCAACCCATTACTGATAGAAACATCATACTGCCATGGCTTGGGAAATCCTGGTGTTCTTGAAGAAGCTTTTACCATTACCACTTCACCAATTTCACCGCTATGGATTACCTCTTTAGCTAATCTGTGGCTTTTATCAAATCTTTTTACAAAGGCTAAAAGGAAAATAATGTTGTGTTCCGCTACTGCTTGCCGCATTTTTTCACATTGAGCCCCATCCATTGCCATGGGTTTTTCACATAAAATATGCTTTTTACGCCGTGCTGCCTCTATGACGATATCACAATGAGAAGCCACCGGAGTGGCTACTACTACGGCATCAAGTTCATCTCTTTTGAGCATTTCCCTATAATCCGAATAATATCTTTGAATGCCAAATTCTTTACATGCAGCCTGACAGGACTCTGCCGCTATATCACAAAAGGATACGACTTTAGCGTACGGAACAAATTCTCTGAAATTCCTTGCATGGATCATTCCCATTCGACCCGTGCCGATTATACCTATCCTTAAAGTTTCCAATCAGTAACCTCCTTCAGGTTTTCAACTATTATAACTTCTCATCAGAGCAAAAATTTTATCCTGGTTCCGTATTGCTGCAGATACTCTTTGTTGTATTCCCTGCCTCCCGGTATATTGATGCTTCGCCAGACAGGTATTTCTTTCCCATGGGAGCTCAATACCTCCGCAGCTTTGATCATGAGAACATGGAGGGCAAACATCTGGCATAATGTGGAAGTAGGCCCCAGCTTTTGGGCACATCCCGCTATTGAAACAGCCGCATCTTCCGGTGCCATTTTACAATCAATATACACATCAACGGCTTCATAAAGCTTGGCTCTGCTGCTATGACAGCTTTCATTATCCAGTATTGCATTTTTTGCAAATGCCTTTGATCCGATCCCAATAACGTTTAATCCTGCCTTTCTGGCTTCCAGTGCAAAATCCACTGTCAGGTAGCTGATGGAGTAAGCGTTGATCACGATCATTACATCCTCTTGTTTAACACCGTATCGCCTCAATGATTCCGCTGCATACCCTGCTGCCGTTTTTTGCTTTTTTGCCTTCTTAGTTCCATCCATTAAATTGGTCACATCCAGCATGGGACTCAGTGGCACCAGCATTCCTGTTCGGAATAAGCATTCCTCCGCACAAATATTGGCATGACCGCCGATTCCTGCGATATAAATGATCCTGTCTTGCCGGATTGCCCTGGCTATCCATTGAGCCCCTGTTGCCAAGGCCTGCTGATTATCCTCATCTACAATAATCTCTTCGAAGGCATTTGAAATAATGTCCTTGAATCCTTCCACCGGGGAAACCATACTAACCTTCTCCTTTCCCCATCCGCTAAATTGATGTAAATGCACTGATGATATATTTAGTGATCGTTCCGAACAAGGAAATATCATTACCGCCAAAGATAAGTATCCAGTTCTGAATCGTATTGGAATAAGTCATAGCAGCAGAAATTCCCACCAGCCCGACAACAGCGCATGCAGCGCAGAATGTTCCTATAATCGCTCCTCTGAGGCCTCCTTGGGCATCCGCCACTACGGCTGCTGCTCCACATTCAAAGAAAGATATGATGACCATGGGCACTAAGATCACACCAAAAACGTTAAAAGTATTGCTGATAATCATCAGGATTGTGGAGGTGGTCATAGCCACTATAAAGCCAATAATCACTGCATTGGGTCTGTAGTTAAACAGCAGCGGGCAGTCAAATCCGGGAATCGCATCAGGTACAATCTTTTCAGAAATTCCCTTAAAGGCAGGAACGATCTGACTGATCAACATCCGGACACCGTTAAGCATAATCGTAAGACCGGCACCAAAAGCCAGACCTTTCTTCAATGTATAAATTATCAATACTTCCCCTTCCGGGGTTAGAGCAGGAATAAAAATACCTACCACGATAAATACGATCATGAGGACGATACTTCCGGAAATCGATACCTCTCTAAAAAAAGAAAGGGATTGAGGTACCTGGATGTCTTCTGTGGAGTTTTCCTTGTTGCCGACCTTGGAAGCGACGAAGCC
>JANQMT010000108.1:0-32920 GCA_028279945.1 Clostridia bacterium | reverse complement strand
ATACACGTATAATCCAATTATCTTCTTAATTAAGAGGTAATTGGATTTTTTATTTCCTTTTTTCAGTTATATAATAATTATGCACTGTGGATTTGTTGTTATTTATTTACAGCTTTGACTGTTTGCGAGGTGACTCAGACCACAAATTTTCGTCTTTATTGGTAATCAGTTAGTTAACGCTTGACGTTTTTATTTACGTGATCACATAGTCGGAACTTTTGTGGAAACCATACAGTGCATCAATCAATTTTAAAGGAGGTGTCCATTATGTACTTTGTTGGTATTGATATTTCAAAGTACAAACACAATTGTTTTATTACTACGGAAACAGGTGAAGTTATTTGTGATGGTTTAACTATTCAAAACAACCATAATGGTTTTATCAAGCTAAAGAAAGTTCTTGAAACTATTGGGTCTTCTAATCAAATAAGGATAGGGTTTGAAGCCACTGGTCATTATGCCCTTAACCTTAAACTATTCCTTGAAAAAGCCCACTACAGCTTCATGGAGTTTAATCCTGTTCTACTCAGTAAGTTTAATCGCTCACAAACGCTTAGACGTACTAAGACAGACGCAATCGACTGTGCATCCATTGCTCGTTGGCTAATGACTGTGGATTACAAACCCTATCAATTTGGATTTTATCACATGTACTCCTTAAAGTCATTAACTAGGCTTAGAGATTCTCTTGTTCGTCAACGAAGTTTCTATATGGTTAAAATGACCAATGTCTTAGACCATATTTTTCCTGAATTTAAGCCCTTTTTTAAAGAACGTTTTAGTGCAACGGCTCTTTATATACTCCAGAAGTATAGGTCTGCTGATAAAATTTCTCGTATGCATTCAAAATCATACGATGAACTTCGCAAGGTTTCCAGAGGGAAATTTTCCATGCAACGTTTTCTACAGCTTCGGCAACTTGCAAAGAATACGATTGGTGAAAACAATACTCTCTTTGAAGCACAGCTTAAGAGTCTGTTATCGCTCTACAGGCAGTCTACCATCCAAATTAATACTTTAGATGATGAAATATTCCATTTAATTAAAGATTTAAATCCTAAGATATTAACCATTCCAGGTATTGGACCTAATTCTGCTGCCATTATTATTTCTGAATTTGGTAATATATCAAAGTTTAAATCTCCAAACCAGATGCTGTCTTTTGCAGGTCTTGAACCCGGTTATTATCAGTCTGGTATTTCTGAACACAAGGGCAGGATGGTAAAACGAGGTTCTTCTCATCTTCGTTATGCTATTATGAACTGTTGTATGCCTCTTATCCAGCACAATATGGTATTTGCCGAATACTATGCAAAGAAGAGAAATGAAGGTAAACCCTATCGGGTTGCAATGTCACACGTGGCAAAAAAACTAATACGAGTTATCTATACTCTTGAAACAAATAACATACCCTTTGATTCATCGAAACTACGCTGATTGAGTAATGTAATCAGATAATTTTTTCTTGCTTTTCAAACAGTTTTTTTGAAAGGCTTGTTTGCTATGCACATTTTTAGTTCTATATATTTTTTCATTAAACTATTGACTTTTTATAGTTAGTCACCTATATTCAATTTTGAGTATTATTTTACGGTTTGAGCTATTATGTTCATTATTTTAATTCTATTTCTCAGAGGTTGTACATAAGTTGAAGTAGGAGGGAAGGAGGGGATGGGGATGGTGATTACGCCTCAATTGAAGAATTTGCCTTTTATTTTGAAAAATGGGGTTAAGCATTTTGAGTTAATTGCGGAGCCTGTTATTACTGAGATTTTACCGGGAATTTATATGAATGCATGGGGGTATAATGGGAGCAGTCCGGGGCCCACGATATTGGTGTATCCGGATGATGAGGTTTGTATTAGGGTGTATAATAGATTACCTCAACCTACCAGTGTTCATTGGCATGGATTAGATGTGCCTAATGTCATGGACGGTGTGCCTGATATTGAGTCATCACCAAAAATAATGCCCAATTGTTACTTTGATTATCACTTTAAGATAACCAATCCACCGGGTACGCATATGTATCACGCCCATTATTATACTGTATTTCAAGACATGATGGGGTTAGAAGGTGCATTGATTATATTAGATCCTAAAGAGGAACCTATGAAGAAAGATTATTTTCTTATGCTGGGTGCTTTTCATTTAATGAATATGCCTAAAGGGACTCTAAAGAAAGGTACTTATACCATCAATCCTTTTTCTATGGATCAAAACTTCTTTACTATGAATGGAAAATGCTTTCCAAATACGATGCCTTTACCTGTTCAATGTGAAGATCGTGTAAGAGTACGCTTTGGAAATGTCAGTATGGGTAATCATCCGATACATTTTCATGGTCACCAATTTTACATTACTGCTTATGATGGTAATGCTATAAGAAAAGAAAACCAGTTATTGAGAAATACGGTTTTAGTATCTTCGGGAATAACGGTGGATATAGAGTTTAATGCCGATAATCCTGGGAGGTGGCCTTTACATTGTCATTTGCCGCATCATATTAGCAATAATTTGACACTGCCTCTTGGAGGAATGACAACTGCTGTAGTGTATCAATAAAAAAATTGTCGAGGTTTTGTAGTTGATTGTTTTTTACAAACGAATAGTTAATATTGTATACTAATAATATGAAAGAAAATGGAGAAAAATTATACTAAAAGTCCACACATATCTATATCTTATCTTAAAGAAAAGGCATATTGTGATATAAAGGGCAAGCAAAAAGGACAAGCTTGGATTGCAGCCACTGT
Organism: Clostridia bacterium; assembly: GCA_028279945.1. Taxonomy (GTDB): domain Bacteria; phylum Bacillota; class Clostridia; order Peptostreptococcales; family JAAYPU01; genus JAKSCF01. The sequence goes on along the minus strand of JANQMT010000108.1, from coordinate 30,164 downwards.
TATTACTTTAGAGTAGGTGGTATTCCTTACGCACAGGATACCAGCTCAAGCTCAAGTTCCAAGAGAAGACTGGAGCGATGATCCTTGAAAGATAAAAAAAATCTCAAGTTAACAAATGCTTTAGGCGAATTTGTAGACAAAGATTTAGAAAGAGAGTATTTTAACCAAGAAATTAGAAAAGCTATAAAAATATTAAAACCAATTCTACTTATTTTTGGAATATTGTATCTTCTCTTTATTATTCATGATTATTTTTTGATTAAGAATCCAAAAAAGTTCCTTATGATATTTATTAACAGAATGCTTTTCTCACTTCACATGTTGTTATTTTGTTTAAGAATTGAAAAAATTAAAAACTACAGAACCATCATTATTTTGATTACCATAGGAGAAATCATTGCGTCTTTGCTATTTTTTATTATTTTTTATCAGTATGATACGCCTAGTTTTTTGATTCAAGCTTTTAGTGCTATGGTCATTGTTATGGCGATTTTTATAGTTCCGAATCGATGGATTAATATGGTGTTGAATGCACTACTCATTAGTAGTGGATTTTTTGTCATGGCTTTTATGTGTATAGAGAGGATTGATTTATCAGAAGCTTCTGCTGTAATTATTTATATGATTATTGTTATTGTATTGAGCAGTTATTCATCATTTCAATGGAATGTTATTAAGAGAAAGCAATATCTAAGTGATAAAGAGCTAATCAAGCTGACCATTACCGATGCTTTAACAGGGATTTTCAATAGAAAGAAATTTGATGAGGAACTAGAAAAATGGATTCAATATGCAAGTCGATACCAGACGAATATATCGTTAATTATATTGGATTTGGATAATTTTAAAACAATCAATGATAATTTCGGACATCTTATCGGAGATAAAATTATTTTAGATATGGTAAATCTTATTAAGAGTATTATCAGACAAACCGATGTGTTTGCCAGATGGGGTGGTGAAGAGTTTACCATTTTGCTGCCTCATACCCAAATAGATGAAGCAATGGAATTAGCAGAACGGTTGAGAGAAGCAATAGAAGGTTACTCTTTTAATAATGTAGATGAAGTGACCTGTAGTTTTGGAGTAGCATCATTATTACCTGATGACGATGCGCATTCATTACTTCATCGCGCAGATTTATTGCTTTATCAGGCAAAAAAAGATGGAAAGAATATGGTGAGATGTTGACACAAAATACTACTACCGAATTTACATTTTTTTTATAATTAATAATATAGGCTCTTCAGAAATGAACTGGAGGGTTTATTATATTTTTTAGAAATATTAAGCATGATTTGTAGTTTGTGAGGATATAGTTTAATACAATCATATTTACAAAAGCCTATAAATATTTAGGGGTGGTTCTTTGTCACCGTTAATATTATTGTTAGGAGGATTTATGGACATTTTTTTATTTGTAAATGCATTATTAATAGTTGTTTTGTTCTTTACTTTGAAATTCACAAAAGGTTATAAGAGTTATTTTGCATTGATAATAATTGGGTTGATGGTATTTTTAAATTTAAGCATCCTTCTTATCCAAAATCAATTAAAAGATTTTGATACTTGGATATATGAGATGGTTACGTCTAATATGTCGTATCACATGACCATCTTTATGAAGTATATTACCAATCTAGGTTCATTCTATGCGTTAGTGTTAATAACGGTCATTGTGTACGCATTGACATGGAATAATAACAAAAATGCTATTGTTTACGGCAGGGTAATTTCAATTAATTTGGTAACGGTGTGGCTCATGAATAACGGATTAAAGTTGATTTTCAAAAGGGAAAGACCGGATATCCTAAGATTGGTTGAGGAAAGTAGTTTTAGTTTTCCCAGCGGTCATGCCATGGTGAGTATGTGTTTTTATGGTTTTTTAGCATATTTAATTTTAAGAAATTCAAATAACAAACTGATTAGGATGGTATCTGCATGGATGATCGGTTTTATAATTGTGATGATTGGCATCAGCAGGATATATTTAGGCGTACATTATGCGAGTGATGTTTTAGCCGGTTTTGCTTTTGGATGGGTATGGATGTTTTTGATGATTATTGCAATGGAGCAGTTTTATAAACGACGAATTGAGAAATTTTTTAAAAAACTCATAAAAATTTAATTAAAAAGTATAAAGGTAATCCGATATTTAAGCTCCTATTTCAATGCTTTATACTATTTATTAAAACTGAATAGAATGTCGCATTATTACTATTTGATAATTTTTAACCTGTATATAATGATTAGTAAATAAATTAGAAAGGTGAAAAATTATTATAATATGAAAAAAAGAATTATTAATCCATGGACATGGCAAGACAAATTTGGTTTTGTTCAAGCAAATGAAATTACCGGTGCACAACGAATGCTGTTTTGTGCAGGGCAGATATCGGTAGATGATGATGGAAACTTACTTCATCCCGATGATATGGTGAAGCAGATCAATCAAATTATCAAAAACCTTGAAACATTATTTGAGCAGTCGGATGTACAACTATCTGATATTGTAAGAATAACCTATTATACTACAAATATTGAAGCATTCACTCATGCTAATGTTACTGTGTTCTCTAATAAGTTGAAAGAATGGGGATGTAAACCTGCAACAAGTTTGATTGGAGTAGCTGCATTGGCTCGTCCTGACTGTGTTGTTGAGCTTGAAGTTACAGCAATGGTTTAGATCAGTAGATTAGCGGAAAATCTTATTATTTCAATTGCTGCAGTAAGTGCTTTACTTATTGCAGCGAATCTTTATATTTTGATACCAATTGAAGACTATCTAATCAAAAAGTATTACTGAGATCAGAAATAATCTTATGTTGTGGGTGCGTTTTATTGGTCTCATTTTTTATTGTCTGGTTTTTCACAAAAACAAGAGTATTGGTGTCCTCGATGATGGATTTTTAAAAGCAAGTTTATAGTAGGATCTTATTTGATTTTAGTGTATATTTTGCATATAATATGGTATGAGATGTTGTTGGATTCATGACGAAATGGGACATTTCTATTTCGCGACATCTGACCTACGGCGTAATTAAAATTAAACTGAAAAACTCTTAGCCAATCGATATTGGAGAGTTTCTGTATGAGGCCTACATCGAAATTAGAAATTTCGTGTTAGGGCTTCATGTTAGGTCATGAAAAGGAGATGGAAATAATGAGATCTAAAATTGATGATATAGTAACCACTGCAACAAGTACGACACTAACGTATCAGCAAAAGCTGTTTGGTTTAGCCAATATTGCCGAAAGGCTTATAGATCCTATGGAACTATTGAATTTTAGTGAAGAAGAGATGAAATATATTGAGAATGATTGGATCTGTGATTTAAACGAAGGCTATGCCATATATCGACCTAGATACATCGTACCGGATTATACTGTGTTTGTAACCAATGGATGTGAGTTTTTAGATTTAGAGCCTCCTCAAAATTTAGACGAATTATTAGATGGGTTATTAATTTTATATCACCATGTACCATCCATTACATCTTTCCCGGTTTTTATCGGACATTTAGACAGATTAATTGATCCTTTCATTACAGATGAAGAAATAGACTATGTTAAGATAAAGAGATTTTTAAACCATGTAGACAAAACCATTACAGATTCATTTTGCCATGCCGACATTGGTCCTAAAAAGACTAAAGCCGGTGAATTGATTTTAAAAGCTGTTATAGAGCTTAAAAACCCTACACCCAATATGACGATAAAATATGATCGGTCAGTGACAGATAAAGACTTTGCGCTAAAAGCAATAGAAGCCTGTTTAAGAGTCGCTAAACCTTCTTTTAGCAACAACCAACAATATTGCAAGGATGTAGGAGAGCATGCTATTGTGAGCTGCTATAATGCATTACCCCTTGCCGGCGGAGCGTACACGCTGCCAAGACTAAGACTGGGAACTATTGCTAGGGCTACATCTTCATTGGATGAGCTTCTTAATGAAGCTTTGCCTAAAGTGAGTACCGTCATGTTGAGTATCATGGATAAGAGAATAAAATTTTTAGTGGAAAAATCTAATTTCTTTGAAACATCCTTTTTAGTTCAAGAGAAGTTTATTAAGAGAGAAAACTTTACAGCAATGTTTGGTATGGTGGGTTTAGCAGATGCTGTTAATCATATTCTAAAAATTGAAGGGCTTAATGAAACATTTGGGTCTTCAGATAGAGGCGATGAAATAGGCCATAAAATCATGGAAGTAATGGATAAGTCGGTCCAAGAGCATACAGGGGTGTATGTAGAAAGAACGGATCATCAATATCTCCTTCATGCTCAAGTAGGTGCTGACTTAAGTGATGAAGATAAGAGCAATACACCGGCCCATAGAATTCGGGTAGGTGAGGAACCGGAGTTACCGGTACATGTAAAGCAAGCAGGACAATTTCACAAATATTTTCCGTCTGGTACAGGAGACCTTTTTGCTTTTGATCAAACTTACTTAGATAAAAAGGAAGCCTTACTAGATATCATCAATGGAGCCTTTGACAGCGGGTATAGATATATCACTACTTATTTACAAAACTCTGATCTAATTCGTGTCACAGGTTATTTAGTTAAAAAGAGTGAAATACAAAAATACTTAAATGGTAAAGCCGTATTAAGAGATACCACTGCAATGGGTCAAGGAACCAATAAAAATGCGAATGTATTTAAGAGAAGAACAAGAAAAGATGGAAAGTAAGGCGGTTATTAATAAAATTATACCTTTTTCAAACGTTGATGGTCCCGGTAATCGGTATGCCATATTTTTTCAAGGATGCAATATTAACTGTATTTATTGTCATAACCCGGAGACCATACATGTTTGTAATCATTGTATGGCATGCATAGAAAAGTGTCCCGGCGGTGCACTAAAAAGAGAAAAAGACAAGGTTGTTTTTTATGAAGATTTATGTATTGCCTGTGATGCATGTATTCGTACTTGCAGATTGAGTGCTTCACCAAAGGCAAAACTTTATACAGTAGAGCAGCTTATTGAACAAATTCAATCTTATAAGGCTTTTATTCGGGGAATTACAGTGTCCGGTGGAGAGCCTACCTTGCAGAAGGATTTTGTTGTTCAGCTCTTTAGAGGAGTCAAGCCTATGGGCTTGACTTGCTTTGTAGATACCAACGGCTTTTTTAGCAAGGAAACATGCCAAGGCTTGATAGAAATAACAGACCGGTTTATGATAGATATCAAATCAATGGATTGTTTAGAGGTTTTGTGCGGGACTAAAAATAATCAGCATGTAGATAATTTAAAGTACTTGCTTAAATTGGACAAGGTCTATGAGGTAAGAACCGTTATTGTAAAGGATATGGATGCAGAAAAAACGGTAAAAGAAGTGTCTAAAATCCTCAAAGGATATCCAAATGTTAAGTATAAGCTGATTAAAGTGCATACTTTGGGATTAACTGAGGAACAAAAACAAAAGATGGATGGAAAAATCCCGGAAGATAAAGAGATGTCTCAATTAGTAGAGTTAGCTAAAAGTATTGGGGTAAATAAGGTGAGTTGTATACTCTAAAATATTTTTCTGCATATTCTTTTGTTGATTACTTTTATTCCCTCTAATATAATGATTGTAAGATAAAATACTAAATGATTTGGTATGGAGTGATTATAATGTATTTAAGGATATCTTTTTTATTACTTTTATGTGTTCCAGTGTTATATGTTTTCTTTATTCTTTTCAATCAATTGATAGATGAATTGGTTTATAAGGATAGAAAAAGTGATGATCATAAAAACTATGATTACCAACAGGATTACATTTTTCAAGAGTACAAAGTTAATAAAAGAAGAGAAGATTTTAAAGTGATACGATAGTCATTAAAAAAATTGAAACAATAGGAGTACCAGTTTTAATATGAGAGGATATTTTATAAGTATTGAAGGTCCTGATGGATCTGGGAAATCTACACAAATAGAACTATTAAAAAAATATTTTGAGAAAAAAGAATTTAATATTTTAATTACTCGAGAACCGGGTGGCACTCGAATAGGTGAAAAGATCAGGGAAATTATTTTAGATAATTCCTATGTTGAAATGGATTATGTGACAGAAGCTCTGCTGTATGCAGCTTCGAGAGCACAACATGTGGCACAGGTCATACAACCGGCTTTAGAAGCCGGAAAGACAGTTATTTGTGATCGCTTTGTAGATTCCAGTCTGGTTTATCAAGGTGTAGGAAGACAATTGGGTGATAGTGTCAAGATTATTAATGATATCGCCATTAGAGGCTGTATGCCGGACATTACTTTTTTATTTAAAATAGACCCGGAAGAAGGTAAAAAAAGAATACAAAGCGAAGACCGATTAGAAATGGAAAAAATGGATTATCATTATAAAGTGTATAATGCTTATCTGGAATTGGAAAAATTATATCCTAACAGGATTAAAGGGATTGATGCATCTAGAAAAGTAGAAGAAATTCATGAAGACATTATACAATATATAGAGAATTTATTAGCAAAAGTATAAAAATGGAGGCTTTCATGAGTTTAAAAGATGTCATAGGTCAAAATCGAATGATTCAAACACTGCAGCTTTCATTGCAAGAAGGAAATGTATTTCATGCATATATATTTGAAGGCGCAGAAGGAATAGGAAAAAAATTTACAGCTTTCAATTTTGCCAAAGCCATATTATGTCATGAAAAAGAAGAGACCTGTAATCAATGTTCTGCTTGTAAAAAGATGGATCATGGTAATCATCCCGATTATCATTTTATAGAGCCTGATGGAAAAAGCATTAAAGATTCACAGATTGAAGACGTTCAAGACATTATGGCTAAAAAACCCTATGAAAGTCAAAATACCGTTATTATTATTGATAAAGCAGAAACCATGACGGTGAGAGCTCAAAATAGGTTTTTAAAGACTTTAGAAGAGCCTCGTGGTGATTCCATTGTTATTTTATTGACGATCAACGCCAATAGCTTGCTTCCAACTATTTTATCCAGATGCATGGTTATGAAGCTTAAGCCCGTACATCGGGATACAATCTGTAATTATTTAATAGAAAAATATGGAATAGAAAGAAAGGATGCTATAGTATTAGCTGCTTTTGCATATGGTAACATTGGACGTGCAGAGCAACTTCATCAATCTGAATTGTTTAAAGAAAATAGAATAAAATGTATCAAAATTGCTCAACAATTATCATTGATCAAAGAGGAAGATTTCTATCATATTGTACATGCTATTGAGGAATTGAAAGATATTTCGTCCGAATTTTTTGATATGCTGGAGTTTTGGTATAGGGATATTATCTTGCTTAGAGTAAAGGGTAATCGTGATTTAATAGTGAATAGCGATTATATGGATGTTCTGCTTCGAGAGGCAGATAATATCGGATATGATAAGGCTGCTAAAATCATTTATATTATAGAAGAAGCTAAAAAAGATATAAGAATGAATCTTAACTATAATTTAGTTATAAAGAATATGCTTTTAAAAATACAGGAGGTATAGATATGGTAAAAGTAATAGGTGTTAGATTTAAAAAAGCCGGTAAAATATACTACTTTGACCCGGATGAATTTGATATAAAAGCAGGTGATAAAGTTATTGTTGAAACATCAAGAGGAATTGAATTTGGAAATGTTGTTGTTGGCATTAAAATGGTAAGCGAGGATGAGATTGTACAACCATTAAAAAAAGTTGTTAGAATTGCTACCCATAAGGATATAGAACATCATTCTGAAAATCTCCAAAATAAAGAAAAAGCCCTTGGTCTCTGCCAGCAAAAAATTGACAAGCATAACCTTAAAATGAAGTTGATCGATGTTGAGTATACTTTTGATAATAATAAAATAATTTTTTACTTCACAGCAGAAGGAAGAGTGGATTTTAGAGAGCTGGTAAAAGATTTAGCTGCAATTTTTAAGATGAGAATAGAATTAAGGCAAATTGGAGTCAGAGATGAAGCTAAAATGTTGGGTGGTATAGGCACCTGCGGCAAGAATTTATGCTGTTCTTCATGGCTTGGTGAGTTTGACCCTGTATCTATCAAGATGGCCAAAGTACAGAATTTATCATTAAATCCGTCTAAGATATCCGGTACCTGCGGCCGGCTAATGTGCTGCTTAAAGTATGAAAGCGAAACTTACCAGAAGCTTAGAAGAGGTTTGCCGGATGTTGGGGAAAGAGTAAAAACACCGGATGGCTTTTGCAGAGTTATTGAAAGCAGTATCATAAGTGAAAAAGTAAAGGTTAGACCTATTTTGGAAAATGCTCAAGAAAATTGTGCGGAAAAACTAGGAGAAGATATTTTAACATTTGATAAAAAAGATATCGTAAGAATAGAACCCAAGTGTCAGAAGATAACAGATGAAATAGATGAGGAAATGCTTGACGAGTTTAAAGAAATTTTAGATGAATAAATTACAAAGGAATGAGTGAAGTGAAAAAATACACTTTTCTATTTTTCATAGTACTTCTAATATTTTTAATAGGATGCACTCCAACTGATACCGGTGAACCTGTAGAACCGGGTGTAGAGGCGGATGATCCTGAAAACAAAAACGAAGGTTTAAATGATGGAGAGCAATTAGATGAAGCCGGTGTTTTTGAAGGTGATAAGGCAAAGGATTTTTACCTTGAAGACAATAAGGGAAATGGTATAAGGTTATCAGAAACTTTTGGAGAGCCAATCATCTTGAATTTTTGGACGTCATGGTCAGTGGAATCTGAATCTGTTAATATGTTGTTATCAGAGTGCTATGAAACGTATAAGGACAAAGTGCAGTTTATTTCTCTCAATATAACGGCAGTAGAGGGAAATAACCTGGAATATGTTATTAAGCATATTCGATTAAAAGGATATGAATTTCCGATATATTTTGATTTAGAAGGTGAGGTAGCTGAAAAATATTGGATCAGATCTTTTCCGGCAACTTATTTAATTGATAAAAACGGTTATGTCTCTAAAATATATATTGGGGAAATTGATAAGGAAGAATTATTCGATGAAATAAAAAAAATAGAAGAATAAGCCAGGTGTTGTATGCAGAATAATTTAAAAGAAAATGAGCGTATAGAGGATATACAATTCAATAACTTAAAATTAATACAAAATCCAAACTGGTTTTGTTATGGAATAGATGCCGTTTTGATTGCAAAATTTTGTGATGTTAAAAAAGGTTGGTGTGGGGTGGACCTGGGAACTGGTACCGGGATCATCCCTTTGCTTTTGTCTGCAAAAAACATGAGAGAAATTATTGGAATAGAGATTCAAGATGAAGTAGCAGATATGGCAAAACGGAGCGTAGAAATCAATGGATTAGAAGACAGAATAAAAATATTGAATATAGATATGAATAAGGCTTGTCAATATATAAAGCCTTATTCAATGGATATGGTGATCAGCAATCCTCCGTATATGGCAAAAAATGAAGGATTGATTAATGATGAGGATATTAAGGCGATATCCAGGCATGAAATCAAAGCATCTCTTGAAAACGTCATATCTACGGCCAATGATTTGTTAAAAGACAGAGGGCATTTTTATTTGGTTCACCGGCCTCATCGGCTGGTAGATATTTTGTATCTTTGCAGAAAATATCGGCTTGAGCCTAAAAGAATTCGATTTGTCCATCCCCAAAAAAATAAAAAACCCAATATCCTACTTTTGCACTGCACTAAGTATGGGAAACCGGAGCTGAAGTTTTTAGATCCATTATACGTATATAAAGAGGATGGAACTTATACAGACGAGATATATCAGATATATGAGAGAGAAAATGAAAACTAAAAAAGCTTGTTGAATAATTCAACAAGCTTTTTTATAGTTCTTTAATTTCGTCTAAACAGTCTTTACAAATGTTTTTGTCATGAACTCTTGTGACATCTTTTGCATTACCACAGAAAATACATGCTGGTGCATATTTCTTAAGTATAATCATTTCGCCATCAACATAGATTTCTAATGGATCTTTAATCTCGATATTAAGATTCCTTCTAAGTTCAATAGGCAGAACAACACGTCCAAGTTCGTCTACTTTCCGTACTATTCCGGTCGCTTTCATGTGCAAACCTCCTAACCACATATACATAATTCGACAATAATCTGTCTTTTATCATATCAAATGAAAAATCATAAGTCAACATGGAAAATAGTTCCAAGACAAATTTATTTTTCAAATATTCTTGAAACTATGTTTTTAAGCGAGGTAATTGCATTGATTAAAGAAGTTAAAGCAGCTATTACATTTTGGTTTCCTTTTATTGATTGATAAAGAATAGAAGTGGATTCAGACATATTACCAATTGCATGCTGCAGAGTTTCTGTAGTTTCTGATGCCACATGGGTAATGGCTTGTACATCTTCTAAAACTTCGTTCATCTTTTTTACGGTTGGGATGAGGCTTCTAACCAACATAATAATATATATAAGCAAAACAATTACAGCAATACCAATAATCAGCCACCCTAATTCACCTAATGTAAGTGTTGTATCCATAATATGTACCTCCAGTTCTTTATAATTAATTATTACTCATAAATATAAAATTTACAATATTATTTATCAAGATTGTATAAATTATCCAAAGTAGTCCAGTTATATGACGGTATATTTCTGAATATTATTTTATAATATATAGGAATTATAAACACTTTTTCAAATTATTATAAGATAACTTTTTATATTTTTGATAGTTTTTCAACAAAATCTTTACTTTTAGACCTTTTTTTAGGAAATTTTATCATAGCCGGTGTCCTATATTCTTATACAAGACACCAGCTAAATTAATAGAGGTGTGTAGAAATCTTGATGAATTATATTTGGGCAGGTTTAATACTGCTGGGTGTCATAACAGCATTATTGATGGGAAATCTAAAAGCATTAAATGATATATTTTTTGAGGCAAGTGATGATGCAGTTTATTTTACCATTGGTCTTGCGGGTATAATGGCAGTCTGGTCAGGGATTATGAATATTGCAAGAGGCTCGGGCTTGATAGATTCTATTTCAAAAATAGCTATGCCGCTTCTGAATTTTCTATTTCCTAAAGAAAAAAATAAAGAGGCGCTAAGCTTAATGGTAATGAACATGGTAATGAACATGTTTGGTGCAGGAAACTCCGCAACGGTTTTTGGCATTAAAGCTATGAAAGCATTGGATGCATCCAATGGGTACAGCAAGCATGCAAGCAATACCATGTGTATGTTTTTAGTTATCAATATGTCTTCTGTACAATTGATTCCTTTAACTGTGGTTAAAATACGAAATGATGCCGGATCACTAAGTTCTACAGATATTATGATCCCAACTATTATTGCAACTTTTGTATCCACTCTTGTAGGCATTTTAGTCTGTAAATGGTTTGAAAGGAGAGGGTAATGAACGCAATAAGTTTGATTTCTTATGCATTAATACCTACTGTTATCACATTGATCCTGGTGCATGCCATTATAAAGAAGGTAGATTTATATTCACTTTTTGTCGAAGGTGCAAAAGACGGCATACATACTGCTGTGAAGATCATGCCTTATATGATAGCTATTTTCCTTGCTATAGGCTTTTTTAATGCTTCTGGTGCGATAGGTATTGTGGAAAGGCTTTTTAGGCCTATATGTGAAATTATTGGCTTCCCAACAGAGTTATTATCGCTGCTCTTTATCAAACCTATTTCCGGAAGTGGTTCATTGGCAGTGGTCAAAAGCATAATCGATTTATATGGTGCAGACAGTTATGTGGGAAGGTGTGCTTCAGTTATGATGGGATCAGCAGAAACCATATTTTATACCATTGCAATATATTTTGGTGTTACAGCGGTTAAAAACACCAGATATGTATTAGCCGGCGGCTTTATAGCGTACTTAGCGGGTGTAGCGGCATCAATAATTGTCTGCAAGTATCTTTAAGGTGTGCCTGTATTCAATTGAATTTTTTTTCAACTGTGGGAACCATAAGTTTTTAGTTTTAATCAGCAAACGATAAATAGTGCGTATAAGATTTAATATTGTGGGGAAAATTCATATTGTATAAGGAAGAGTGTATTTTTCAATATGTTTTCGTCCCCCTTTAGCATATATAAAATGCATTTTCTTCCTTTTCTTTTTTTGTTATGAAATATGGTATAATTGATTTTATAAAAAAGTAATTGAAATAATTATTAAAATTAGATAAAATGCATAGAGGTATTAATTTATGCTGACTTAAGCTGGAAATTATTGACACAAATGAAAATGTTATGATTTAACAACGATTTGACGATATGCCTCGCATTACAATTGAATATTTGTATATAACATAATAATATAAACATTGAATTATCCCTTTAAGGAGGAACGATGGTGGCAAAATATTTTATTGAAAAAAGTGGCCCGCTTATGGGAGAAGTAGAAGTAAGTGGTTCCAAGAATGCAGTTTTGCCGATTATGGCAGGTTCAATTTTAACAACGGAAAACTGTATTATTGCCGATATTCCTAAACTCAGAGATGTAGATGTCATGTGCCAACTATTAGATAGTGTTGGCGCTCAAGTAAACACTGATTACATAAAAAAAGAAATTACAGTTTCATGTGATGAGATAAAAGAAGTGGAAGCACCTTATGATTTGGTTAAACAAATGAGAGCTTCTATTTTAATTATGGGGCCTCTTCTGGCCAGGACCGGTAAAGCGAAGATTGCATTACCGGGAGGCTGTGCTATTGGTGCAAGGCCCATAGACCTTCATCTTAAAGGCTTTCAGGCTTTGGGGGCAGAGATTGAATTGGGTCATGGATATGTGGAAGCAGAAGCGGAAAAATTGGTAGGAGACAAGATTTATCTTGACTTTCCCAGTGTAGGTGCTACTGAAAATATTATGATGTGTGCAACTTTAGCAGAAGGTGTCACCATTATTGAAAATGCTGCGGAAGAACCGGAAATCGTTGATTTAGCCAACTTTCTAAACAGCATGGGAGCAAAAATAAAAGGTGCCGGAACAGATACTATAAAGATTCAGGGTGTTGATGCTCTAAAAGGTACCACTCACGCCGTTATTCCTGACAGAATAGAAACAGGAACATTTATGGTAGCTGCTGCAGTTACCAGAGGAAACATCCTGATTAAAAATGCTATGGCCGACCATGTAAAGCCTATTATTGCAAAGCTAAAAGAATGTGGTGTTGCAATTACCGAAATTGACGGTAACCTAAGAGTTAAAGCCGATAGTCAAATTATTAATACAGATATAAAAACATTACCTTATCCGGGCTTTCCCACTGACATGCAAGCACAGTTTATGACATTGCTGACTTCAGTAAAAGGAACCAGCATTATCATAGAAACCGTTTTTGAAAATCGGTATATGCATATCGGAGAACTGAATCGAATGGGAGCTAATATAAAAATCGAAGGCAGAAGTGCTGTTGTAGTAGGTGAACAAAATCTTGAAGGAACGCAGGTCACAGCGACAGATTTAAGAGCAGGTGCAGCTTTAGTTCTTGCAGGATTGATTGCAGACGGCAGTACGGAAATCAGAGATATTTATCATATCGAGAGAGGATATTCGGATTTTACTAAAAAGCTTTCAGGACTTGGAGCAAGGATTACCAGAACTGAAGAAGAATAGATCATACATATACTTACCCAGGCGTACAATGTACGCCTTTTTTGCTTGTCAATTTTCCCACCAATATTTTGTCCTAAAAAGCATATTTACCCATTAGAAGTCATATAGATTTAGTACTAAATAGCTTACGATCACATCCATATGAGCAGGGCGGAATTTAGTATAACAAATGCAAAGGTGGGAGGGTATGAAAAAAATAATCTTTATGGCTTTAGCCTTAGGTCTGATAATAATCGGATTACCATTAATTATTATTAGTACTTTTGACAGCGAAGAAATAGTTGAGGAGCCTTCTGTTCAATCCCAATATAAAGTCAAAGTCCTTAGGAAAAATAGCAATCAAGTATCAGAAATGGATTTAGAGGAGTATATCAAAGGTGTTGTTGCAAGTGAAATGCCCGGTGAATTTGAAACAGAAGCTTTAAGAGCTCAGGCAATTGCGGCAAGAACTTATGCTATGTCAAGGATGGCGATGTTTAGCGACGCGGGACATCCTGACCATTCTTCTGCACCATTGTGTGATGGAGTCCATTGTCAGGTTTATCGTTCAATGGAAGAAATTAAAAACATAAAATCTTCAGACTGGATGGCAAAATATTGGAGTAAAATTAGTGATGCGGTAGAGTCAACCCGAGGGATGGTCATGATTTATGACAATGAATTGGTCAACCAGCCATTATTCCATTCCACCAGTGGAGGAAAAACTGAGAATTCCGAAGATGTATTTACAACGGCAGTTCCGTATTTAAGAAGCGTAGAAAGTCCTTATGAAGCAGAAGCACCACATTTTAGAGATTCTGTAACCATTGATTTAAAAACTTTTAAATCAAAAATAGCTTCTAAATATTCAAACTTAATTATTGATTTAAGTTCTTTTTCAAATAATATTGAAATAGAAGAGCGTAGCGATGGAGGACGTGTCAGTAAAATAAAAGTAGGGAATTTAATATTATCAGGAAGAGATGTAAGAGAAACATTAGGATTAAGATCCGCTAATTTTACTTTTAAAACGGATGGAAGTACGGTGACTTTTAATACGGTTGGCTATGGCCATGGTGTTGGAATGAGTCAATGGGGGGCAAATGGAATGGCGAAAGAAGGCCATTCATATGAAAATATTTTAAAACATTTCTATCAAGGCGTAGAAATAGAAAATTTAGACGAAATTTAATAATTAAAAATCACATAAAAAAAGTGTGGATAGAGAACCACACTTTTTTTGATTATTTTATTTTCCGTTGAGTTTCGCAATTTTTTGTTTAACTGCTTTAACGTACCAAGCTATTAAAAGAATAGGCCCAATAATAGCTATGACACCAGCAACGTTACACCAAAAGTCCCAGTTCCATGTTAACATTTGATCCATTATTGAACGCCTCCTTCACCCATTGTTTCTTTTCCGAGGGCATTAGCAATAAGATATATAACGATAACAATAGGTACGATAAGTAGTATACCTTGTTCTTGCCATAATTCCCAAGATCCAATTCTTACGACATACACAGCCCAATCATCTGACCAAACGCCGAAGAAGTTGGTCCAAATATACCAGATAAAAGAAAGTGCAAAACCTATTGTCGTAGCCAATGTACCTGCAATTTTCTTTGGCGGTTTTTTAGAAAAAGTACCGAAATATACCGGAACCAATGAAACTGCAAGAATAATAGTTGCTTGGAATACCCATATTTCCATAATTCGATCGAAAACAAAAGTTAAACCTAATGACATAATTGCGCTTCCGATAATACCGTATTTTGTAATTTTTTCAACTTGCTTATCGGTAGCCTCCGGATTAATAACTTTTTTATAGAGGTCATACCCAACAACACCACCGGATACTAGGAAGTAAGAGTCGGCTGTTGACATTGATGCAGCGAGGACACCGGCAATAAACAGACCCAATAGTCCCGGAGGTAAGTACTGACCTACAATAGCCATAAGTGCCTGATTTGCTTCTACTTCAGGAATCATACCGATACCAATTGCTGCTGCACCCAAAATACCTAAGAATGTTACGATCCAGTCAAATGCAAGCCACATGGGAACACCGACAGTAAATGCTTTTTTAATTTCTTTAGGTCCGGCTGCAGCAAATACTCTTTGGAAAAATGCCGGCTCAGCAAGTACTGCAAGGCATGTAATAGAGTATGCGACTAGGGTAGCAGTAGATAGATATCCTGCTCCCGGGCTGAAATAGTACCATGGCTCTTCACCGCACCATTCGATTAACCCTTGATATACTGCTTCATATCCACCGAAGGAGCTCCAGCCAATAATCATTGCTATACCTAAAGTAACCATCATAATAATAAATTGGATAAAGTCCGTCATAGTAACAGCCCATAGACCGCCTGTATAAGTATAAACAACAACGATAATTGCACCGATAATGGTTCCGGCCCAAACAGGAATAGGTGTAACTAATGCGAGAAGGAAACCGATACCCATCATTTCCATTGTATTTGTTGAATATATGAAAGCTGCTATTGAAGAAGTAATCCCTGCAGTTCTACCATATCTTCGGTAACAAATATCCTGCATGGTAGTTCCATCTGGGAATTTCTCTTTAAAGACAGGTGCTAAAAATGCCATAACTACATACATGGCTGTGTATGGGAGTGAATAAGCGAAGAAGCCTGATATACCTTCGTAGAAACCTATTTCTGATGTTCCGAAAAGTGTGTCAAGACCATAAAAGGTCGAGACTAATGTACCTACAAGCAATGGCGCTGTGAGATCTCTACCAGCCATAAAATAGTCATCAAAACCTTGTGACTTCTTAGAAAAATAAAAACCTACCCAAAGCATGAATCCGATATAGCCTAAAATAATTATCCAGTCAAGTGCGTGCAGTTTTACTACTACATCCATAAAATTTAACCTCCTCCTTATCGAAAGATTTTTTTAAATATTGAATGAGAAAACTTTTGATTTCACCTCCTTCAGTTAAGTGTATTATTATAGAAGCAGAACAAGAACATTTTACGTTATTCTCATTCTGCTTTCAAGCTGCAAACAAGTTGTCCGAATATTATGTAGCGTTTACAAATATATATCAAATATCTTTTTAAACTAATAATATATATCCGTTCAATAAGCTCTAATTAATTATTATAACGCAAAAAACATGCCAAATCTTGTAAGGTTTAATGAAACGCCTTTAAAACTTTGAAAAATCAATGATTTTATAAAAAATTTAAACAGAATTTCCAAAAAATACTAATCAATAAATGAAAAATTTACAGTATAAAAATAAACATATTGTAAAAATTACATTTGCATACTAAAAAAGTGTGGAAAGACCACACTTTTTAATAAGGAAAACTAAAATTGTTGACTGTAATTATTACAGAGTTGTTTTAAATAATACTTAATTTTTAGCTGCCTCATCGTCACCTTTACTCCACAGAAACAGTTTGGTATTGGAAATATCATTGCCGTCAACGTCTCTGATTGGATTAGGTGGATCAGATTTTTGAGTTGCTAAGGATACAATAATCAATGCAAGTAAACTAATGACAAATGCCGGTACGGAAGACATATATATAGATTCCCATATATCGCCTGCTATATCCTCAAATCCTAAGAAGACGAACACCAATGCTATCCAACTGACACATCCGGCGACGATACCTGCCCAGGCCCCTGTATTGTTGGCCTTTTTCCATAGAATACCGCATAAGTATACTGCGGACATAGTTGGGAATCCTAATGCGCCTGCAAATACAAGTAAGTTATATAAGTTACCCAGAGCTAAACCAAATATTAATGCAGCAACTGTAAACCCTACCATAGCAATTCTGGTTGCAGATAATCTTTGTTGATCGGTAGACTTAGGATTGATCATTTTTTGTGCAGTGTAACCGATCATAGCACCATTAGAAAGGATTGTATCTCCAGCGGTACTAACAATAGCAGAAGCTACTGCAACAAAGAACAATACGCCTATCCATTCAGGTATATAATTTTGAACAAACCAAGGGAAAATATTGTCCAATTGCTCTTCCGGGAATTCAGGTCTTAAAATGAAAACACACATACCGATGATGACAGGGATCATACCTAATATCAAATAAATGATACCGCCAAATACGAAGCCCTTAGTTGCAGAAGATTCATCTTTTGCCGCTAAAGCACGAGCAGTCAGTACCGGACCACCTGCATCGCCAAGGGCTACGGAGAACCATGCTGCCAGCATATAGAAAATACCTAATGCTCCGACATAGCCGCTAAATCCGGCAGGTTCACCGTATTCGGCTAATTCGTTTGTGTAAAACAAGCTGAAAGGAGGAAGACCTTCCCAAGTACCTGCATTTTCAATAAATGCACCAACACCGCCAACAGATCCGAAGGCAAATGGAAGCATGATAATCAATACGATGGCCATTATGATAAAGGCCAGCATGTCCGATCTGGATAATGCCCACAATCCTCCTGCTAATGCAATGATAAGGATGACTACTGCACCGATAAGGGTTGCGATGCTCAGATTCATTCCTGTGATTAACCGAATAATAACACCTAGGGATAATAATTGTGCTGATAGCCATGAAACGCATGCCAATACGTTTATAACCAAGCTTGCTCCACCAATTTTATTGTTGAAACGGCTGTTATAATAGTCAACTACCGTAACATGCTTAGATTTTCTAAATATCCTTACTAAGAAGAATCCACTTAATAATAAGGTTAATACCGGTGACCAAGGATCCCATACGATGTATTGGAAACCTCCAATAAATGCTTCTTTCGCACCACCAAGAATTACAGCTCCGCCAATCCAAGTAGCGACAACTGAGGCAGTAATATATGGTGTTGTTAGGTTGTGATCTGCCAAAATAAAATCTTGAGTGTTATTGGATCTTCTTGAATAGAATATACCAATTCCAATTATGATTAAAAAATAGACTACAAGTGCGCCTATAATAGTTCCTGAGTTACTAAATGTTGTTACCATAAAACCCTCCTATAAAAGTTAAAAAATGTGTTGCAATTCAGAGTTTATAAGTTGTTTTTAGAAATTTCACTGATAAAGAGTTAAATTTCACACTATCACTTCCTTTCAACTATAACATTAGAGAAGTAAAACCATATTGTTTGTCATACTAAAGTTGATAAGCAAAGAACATACCAAATATTGTAGAAAGGAGTAAAGAAGAAGCGCAAAACCGGCAACAAACTAATCATTCAAAAAATTCTTAACTGAATTTTCCCAAAAATAAAAATTGGATACTGAAAAAAATACAGTATCCAAATGAAATCTGTTGCAAAAATTACATTTGCTTTTATTTTATATTATATTTATTTAATTTGTTATAAAGTGTTTTTTCGCTGATGCCCAGTAATTCAGCAGTTTTCTTTTTATTACCCTTTAGTTTATCTAAAGTACACATGATATAAATTTGTTCCAGCTCATCAAGTGGTATAATTTGCTCTGAATCAAATACATGGCGGTATGGATTTGAAGCTTTTGTATCATGAATATACCTAGGCAAATCACTGGCATTAATGATATCTGTTAAGGTGAGAGAAGCTGTAATTTCAATTACATTTTTCAATTCTCTTACATTCCCGCTCCATTCATAATTTTCCAGTATTTCTAAAGCCTCATCTGAAACACATTCGGCGGTTACCATGTATTTTTTTCTATATTGCTTTAAAAAATGATCAATCAACGTCTTAATATCGCTTTTTCTTTCCCTTAGAGGTGGAATTTTAAGTTTAATCGTATTAATTCTATAAAATAAGTCTTGGCGGAAGTTACCTTTTTCTACCTCTTTATCTAAAACCTTATTAGAAGCACATATTAATCTAAAATCAGTTTCAATCGTTCTTTTACCGCCAACTCTTTCATATTTTTTATATTCTAAAACACGTAATAATTTTGTTTGAAGACCAAGATTTAGATCACCTATTTCGTCTAAAAACAATGTGCCTTTATTAGATAATTCTATCTTACCTTGTCTGGTATCTACAGCGCCGGTAAAGGCACCTCTCTCATGTCCGAAAAGTTCGCTTTCTGCTAAATCTTTTGGGATAGCAGCACAATTAACTTTAATCATGTTGTTATATTTTCTTAGGCTGTTATAATGAATAAAGTCGGCAAGCATTTCTTTTCCTGTGCCGTTTTCACCCAAAATGAGTATAGGAAGATCGCTGTTACAAACCTTTAAAGCCTTATCAATGCAAGATTTAATTTGTGGGCTTTGTCCGATAAATTTTAATCTTTTATCAAACATTTCTTGAGAAGTTTTTTCGTCTTCATCCGCAAATACATGAGATAAAACTGTATTGATTTCATTTAAAGAGAAAGGTTTGGCAATAAAATCAATAACACCGTTTTCAAGAAAATAATGTATTTTTTCATAATCTGCATAGGCAGTCATAATAACAACCTTGGTAAGAGGATCAATTTTTTTTATAAGTTGCAATGCTTCAAGACCATTCATTTTAGGCATTTCAATATCCATAATGATTAGGTCGGGTGATTCAGGTCTTATTTTAGAAAGCGCTTCTGAAGCATCTGTAAATTCTAAAACATCATATCCGGAATTATCCAATATTTTATGAATCAATTTTAATGTGGGGATAGAATCATCGATTACAAATATTTTTTTCATTTTTCACCTCTAATACTAATTACTCTTGTAGGGTCATATGAATGTATTCAGCCACTTCATTTAATTTTATCTCAATAATTTTTAATTTCTCATATATGGCTTCAGGCGTAAGATCGTTAATACTTTCTTCAAGATCAATAATATCTGTCAGGCCATGTTCTATGAAAAGACTAGAAGCTGTGCCTTTTAATCCATGAAGCACTTTTTTACATTTTATTATATTTCCGTCATTCAAACAATCTTTTGCTTCAGAAATAAAATTTGGGAAAGAGTTTACAAAAGAAATAAGCAAGTCTTCAATAAATTCTTCTTCACCATTTACCAAGTCATTAAGTTTCTTATGATTAATATAAACTGTAGGTCTAATCTGGCTGGATGGAGAAAGATATTTTTCCAGCTTCTCATATAAAATATCCAAACTCATTGGTTTACAGACGTAATCATCCATACCTGCAGCAAAACATTTCTGAATTTCATTTTCTAATACATAGGCAGTGACAGCAACAATGGGCACATTCTTACCCAGTGCAATACACTCTTCCTTAATTTTTGTTGTTGCTTCAAAACCATCCATAATAGGCATCTCAATATCCATAATGATTAAGTCAATATTATTATTTTTAAAAAGCTGCAAAGCATCGGCGCCATTGTCTGCAGTGAATACATTAATTTTAAGCTTTTTAAGCATTTCTACTATGATTTTTCTATTGACGACACCATCTTCTGCTACTAGTATGGTCTTATTTTCAAAATTTTTATACCCTGACTTAGGAGGCTCCGGTTGATCAATATGTTTTTGCAATTTATTCATGGTGTTATGAACCGTAGAAATAAACTCTGACGGCAAAATAGGCTTAATAATTTGATTGCATATATTCAGCTCATTCATTAAAGTTTTGTCATTGATCATATCCGTTGGTGTAGCCAGTAATATAATGGGCATATTGCCCTTAGTCATGTGTGTCGCTTTTTTTGATAATTCCAGCCCATCTAAATCATTCATATGCAAATCCACAACCATTGTATCAAAGGCTTGATTTGCCAGAGCATCTAAAGCTTCGCTATAGGATGCCACAATCATGCAGTCTAGATTTACCTGATCACACATTTTGTTTAGAATGTGTCTCAATTTTATATTTCTGACGATTATTAAAATACATTTATTTTTAAAATACAGTTTATATAGGCTGTCCGTTTCTTTTGTGAATGAGGTAGCAAAAGGAATCGTAAAGGTAAATGTACTGCCTATACCTAATTGACTGGATACATTTATTTTTCCTCCCATGGCTTTAACCAATTGATTGCTGATAGCCAATCCTAAACCTGTGCCACCATATTTTCTTGTAATGGAGCTGTCGGCCTGGGTAAACTCTTCAAAGATTTGGTTTAATTTGTTAGAAGGTATACCGATACCCGTGTCTATGATGCTGAACTCAATATGTTGTACACCTGAAATTTGCTTGGATTTCATTGTAACATTTATTTCACCTTTTTCAGTAAATTTAATAGCATTATTGATCAAATTTAAGACAATCTGATTAAGGCGTATGGGATCACCAAGAACGTAAGTGGGAATATCAGGATCAATGTCCAACAGCACTTCGATATTATTTTGAAGTGCACGTGTAGAAGCTAATCGAATAAGTTTTTCTATAGAATCTTTTACATTGAATTCAATACTTTCCAACTGAAGCTTGTCAGCTTCAATTTTGGATATGTCTAATATATCATTAATGATATTTAATAAAATGTTGCCTGAGTATTTAACCATTTCTAAATAAGTCCGTTGCTGATAAGTAAGATCTGTCATAAAGGTTAAATCTGTCATGCCCATGATACCATTTAAAGGGGTTCTGATTTCATGACTCATATTAGCTAGAAATCGACTCTTGATTTCATTGGCTTCTTCCGCTTCTTCCTTAGCTATTTTTAAAGCTTCGTGTGCCTCTTTCAATGCTTTTGTTTTTGCAGATATTGCTGATAACATTTGATTGATAGATTTTCGCAAAATACCGATTTCATCATTATCGGCTGAAGGCTTGATACTCCGCTCTAAATCACCATCCAAAGTAATATTGGATACTTCATCCGTTAGATTTACCAATCTGGCAATAACATATTTATTAAAAATTAAGGATCCAATAATAGCTATAATGAGTCCTACCCCAGTTAGATAATACAGAATAAACAGGTTGGTTTCTTTACCTTGTTCATAAATTTTTCTTTGTGAAGAGATTTTGAATATAAAAGAAGGCTCATTATAAATATCCTTATAAATGCCGTAGGTTTCTAATATACTTCGATTTTTTGAATACCCGTTAAAAATATTTTTTTCGGCTTCAATGGTTTCATTTATTTGCCTTTTGGTATAAGGATCCAGTTGGTCTAATACCAAGGGTGTTATAGGATAAATCAGTGATTGGTTTAATTCTTCAATCATATCTTTATCAAAATAACGGGCGATAATAAGCGTCCCGCTGGATCCTTGCCAATCACTTTTTTGAATAGGGAGAGCACACATTAGCATATATTTTCCTTCTGTACTTATAATACCGGTTATCTCTGAGTTTAGTCGTTCATTTCGAAATGCGTTGTCAGTAAAAATATTGTGAAAAACTTTAGGAATATCGTTGTAGTGACCGTTATCGGAACTATAGCTTTCTCCATGATATAGGTTGCCGTCGATATCATAAAACAACATATAATGGATATTCAGTGTACTGTAGGTTATGTCAAAGATATTATCTTCAATAAAAGTAGGATACTCTCCTTTTATATATTGGTAAGTATCACTCCAAGCTGACCATTCTAAAGTCAGAGTCTTAAGTGCATGTAAACGGTGATCAATTTCTGTAAAAGCTCTTTCAACATTTTGCTGATTCAATTCTTCGTCCATTGATATATATTCGCTCATAATACTTGCATAAAGCATTGCATACAAAAGCAACGTAATGATGCACACGGTTATAACAATAGTGATCGTTGTTTTAGTCTGTAGCGTCATAAGCCTCAGCTCCATTTGTTTAAAGTAATAATATTATAGCATAACTACCATGTAATGATCTTTTTTTCTATGAGGTCTATGGCTGCAAAAAGTGAAAAACCTATGATACTTAAAAAGAAGATGCCGGAATACATGTCAACGTAATGAATTCGCAGCATTGCATCCATAATAAAATACCCTAAACCGTAGGTGGTGCCGAATGTCTCAGCAAAAAAAAGTACAGCCATAGACGTAGCCAGTGCGATTCGAATAGAAGAAAGTAACCTTGGCAATGATGCAGGAATTAAGATATGCCTAAAAACACTTAAAGAATGTGCATTAACAGCAATTAAGGGATAGTAGTAGGGTTCATCTATATTTTTTACAAAATCTCTTATAGCAATGAGAATCTGAAAGATTATAATGATAAAAATAATGAGTATTTTACTCGATTCTCCTAATCCAAATATTAACATAATAATGGGAAGTAAAGCAATTTTAGGAACAGGATAAAAAAAGTAGATAAGAGGGGATATGACCTTATCAAACCATCTATTGTACCCTATAATGATCCCTAAAGGCCATCCGACTGCAACTGCTGTTAAAATACCAAGGATAATGCGTTTTAAGCTATATAAACAATGAATAAGGATTTTATCTAAAAAGATATGACAGGCATGAGGTATTACCACAAAAGGAGAAGGAACAATTCTTGTATGAAGGAGCATGGATAATAGATACCATAACATGACTATAACTAAAGCTGAATATATAACTTTACGACAGATTACCTTCATCTTCTTTTCCTTTCCAAATTAGCTAAGAATTTCTTTGATTTTATTCCTCATAGGTTGCTGTACTACCTCACACATGCATCATCTGAATGATATCTTCTTTAAGAGAAACCATTTTTTCAAGATTAGGAGTCAAGAAATACGGGTTATATATGCTGTGAATTTTATTGTTTTTTAATATAAAAATATAATGTCCCAGTTTTAAAGCTTCATCTATACTATGGGTGATCAGTATAGTTGTAGGTTGATATTTTTTCCAAAGATCCAGTAATAACTCTTGAGCAGAATTTCTTGTGATTTCATCCAATGATGAAAAAGGTTCATCTAAAAGCAATAAGTCAGGAGAAAATAAGAAGACTCTTGCAAGTGCTACACGCTGCTTTTCACCACCACTAAGGGTGTGAGGATATTTGCTCAGCAGTTTGCTTAGACCGAGGTTATCAACGATATCATCAAAAAGTTTTTGAGATACAGGCCGATTCTTTAATTGGTTAAGTATGGTCATATTATTTAAGACGGTTTTCCATGGATATAGCCCATAATCTTGTGAAACATAGCCTATATTTTGTTGTGATGGGGATAAAGGTTGTTTCTCAATGGTAATGGAACCTTCAAATGGAGGGAGTATACCCCCTAATGCTTTTAGCAATGTGGATTTTCCGATACCTGATAATCCAAGAATACATCCAATCTCTCCTTTTTTTAAAACAAATGATAAGTCTTTAATCGGAATAACTTCTTCAGCATATTTAATTGTTAGATGATCAACAATGAGCATGGCGACACCAACTTTTTAAATATTTTGATCATGGGACCACTGAGTATATAACTTGTTTTCTACACCGGCCAAATGTAAAGATCTGCCGACTGTTTGATTAATAATATCATTTATGGTCTTAGGTTTAGAATAAAAAGCAGGAACCGGAGGTACGATAATACCTCCTGCGTTAGAGATTCTAAGCATGTTTTCAAGATGAATGGTATTGAGTGGGGTTTCTCTTGGTATAATCACTAACTTTCTTCGTTCTTTTAAACAGACATCTGCAGCTCTGATTAAGAGGTTATCTCCTGTACCAGAGGATATTTTGCCTAAGGTGCCCATGGAGCAAGGTGCAATTAACATGCCTTCTGTCAAATAGGAGCCGCTTGAAATATCAGCGAAAAAGTTTTCTATATCTTCGATATGTAATATACCAGGCAAACAATTCAACCCATCAAACAATTCTTTTATAGATTTTTCAAGCTCATATACCATAACTCTTTCAGCTGTTTTTGTTAAGATGACATGGACTTGAAAATTCATTTTCAATAATGCCTCAATAATTCTTAATCCGTAAATACTTCCAGAGGCGCCTGTCATGCCTACTATATACTTGTTCATTTTATTATTCACCATCCATAATCCATATTCTACAAATAGTTTTTAATGATAAAATCCATAAATGAAAAAATAAAAAATGTGACACTTATAAGTTGATTGATGTGATAGCTGGCCCAATTCATGATACTTTTCTTATTGGGTTTTATAATCTTATGCTCTACTAATAATAGTAACATACAGAGTAGAATACCTATGTGATAAACCCATCCTAGGTCAATAAAAAAGTTTAATATTAAAAGAAGTGCTATAGAGATAGAATGAAGTAGTGCGGCTATTCTAAGAGCATTTTTAAGTCCAAACTTTGCCGGTATGGAAAAAAGTCCTTGAGTACGGTCAAATTCTATATCCTGTGTTGCATAAATGATATCAAAACCAGCTACCCAAAAAGCAACAGCTGCACCAATAACAAAAGGAGTAAGGGAAAGCTCTCCTGTAATAGCTATCCACCCTCCAACGGGAGCACCCCCGCAGGTAATGCCTAAAACCATGTGAGACAGCCAGGTAAATCTCTTTGTATAAGAATATATAAAAAAAAGAAACAATGCTATTGGAGATAATAAAAAACATAAAGGATTGATCATATAAGCAGAGATTTCAAAAACAATAAAAAGAATTATTGCTAGAACTAAGGCTTCATTTTTCTTTATAATACCTCTAGGGATATGCCTATGAGCAGTTCTCGGGTTTTTTGAATCTATTTCACAGTCAATGACTCTGTTGATGGCATTGGCGCCATTTCTTGCGGAAAATAGGGCTATTAAAATCCAAAACAAAGTATTGAACTTTGGCAATTCTGTCATAGACCAAAATACTGCCATTAACGCGAAAGACAAGGAAAATAAAGTATGTGAAAACATAACCAGTTCGCCATATTGTTTGATTTTTTTAAAAACCATATTCTTCCCACCTTCTATTAACGAGTTCTATTACGTCTTCTTTCATTTCTATATCTTCCGGCCATTCTCGTTGATACCCTTCGGATTTCCATTTTTTAGTAGCATCAATGCCTAGTCTATGGCCGAAGTAAGGCATATTTGAGGCATGGTCTAAAGCATCAAGAGGGCCTTCTGAGATAAGAAGATCTCTTTTTGCATCAATATTATTAAATACTTTCCACATGACAGTTGACATATTATGTGGGTTTATATTTTCATCTACGACAATAATCATTTTCGTATACATCATTTGGCCTAAGCCCCATATAGCATTCATAACCTTAAATCCGTGCTTAGGATAAGATTTTTTAATGGATACAATAACGCAATTATGAAAGACACCTTCAAGAGGGAAGTTCATATCTACTATTTCAGGAATCTGAGTTTTAATCAATGGCATAAATATTCTTTCTGTAGCTTTACCCATATAACAGTCTTCCATAGGGGGTTTCCCTACTACAGTTGTAGAATATATTGGATTTTTCTTTCGAGTCATTTTCTCAATATGAAAAACAGGGTACAAATCTTTAAGAGAATAATAGCCGGTATGATCGCCAAAAGGTCCTTCTTCTCTCAATTCGTCAAGTTGAACATATCCCTCTAATACGAACTCAGCATTGGCAGGAACATATAAATCATTTGTGATACATTTTACTATAGGGAGCGCTTTTTTTCTGAGAAACCCTGAAAAAATCATTTCATCAATCATTTTAGGAAGAGGTGCTGTTGCTGCAAAGATCGTTGCAGGGTCACATCCTATTGCAACTGAAACAGGCATTCTATCAATTCCTGCTTTTTTATATTTTTCATATATTTCTTTACCGTCTTTATGAAGATGCCAATGCATACCGGTTGTTTTGGCATCATATTTTTGAAGTCTGTACATACCCATGTTTTGCTGCTCTGTTTCGGGGTCTTTTGTGATGACCAGCGGAAGTGTAATGAATGGACCTCCATCCAAAGGCCAGCAGTTAAGAATGGGAAGTGTATCAAGATCAGCTCCTTCAATGACTTGCTGACATTCAGCATTTTTAACTTTCTGAGGAAAAATAAAAGCTAATGGAGCAAGTTTCGGTAAAGACTTAAGCTTACCTGTCAGTGTTTTATAGCGGCTTAGATTCATAAATTCTTCAATATCTTCTGCAATTCTGTCTATGTTTTCGGTTTCAAGGGAAAGTGACATTCTTTCAAAAGTCCCCATTGCATTGATGAGAACAGGATAAGGAGAACCTTTTACTTTTTCAAAAAGAATAGCAGGTCCGTAAGATTTACATACTCTATCTGTAATCTCAGTTATCTCTAAGTTGGGATTAACTTCAGTGGTAACCCTGTGAAGCTGACCCTTTTTTTCTAGTAATTTCATGAAATCTTGTAAATCTTTATAAGCCATATACAACGCTTCTTTCTTATAAATTATTTTTCTCTTAATATTGTCGCTCAAGTAAATTGCCAAACAATTTATTGAGCATTTTTCTGCTTTCACATTGTGGAAGCCTTTTTAAAGCCTCAAAAGCCTTTTCGGTATATCGTCTTGCATATTCTTTTGCATCTTTAATACCATTTTTTTCAATGACAAGGTTACAAATTCTCAATATATCATCATCCGTAAAGCGAGTTGAATCAAGAAGTGATTTAAGTGATTTTTTCTTAGTATCGTTTTTCAAAGCACATATAAGTGGTAGTGTATAAAAGCCTTGCCTTAGATCATTTCTAGAATTTTTCAAAATCAAAGCATCCGTTCCGCTGTAATCTAAGCAGTCGTCAATAATCTGAAAAGCAATGCCGGTCCTAAGTCCGGTTAGTGCAAATAGCCTTGCATTTTTTTCATCTAATTCTCCCAGTCGTGCACCGAGATACATACTAATGGCAAATAAGGAAGCAGTTTTACCTGCTGCAATTTTAATATAGTCATAAATACTAATATTTGAATTATATCTAAGCTTATATTGTTTTAATTCACCTAAACAAATATAAGCCATTTTTTTAGAAAAATTTTGAATCATTTGTAAGTCATATTGCGTATTTATCAACATAAGGCTTCTTGCTATTATATAATCACCTGAATACACTGCTGCATCTTTTCCAAATTGTGATTGAATAGTTTCAATACCTCTACGTATTTTAGAATTATCAATAATGTCATCATGTATAAGTGTAGCTGTATGAAGAAGTTCTATTCCGGCAGCTGATGGGAGCACTTTTTCAGCATCATACTCTCCAAACTTTGATGACAGAATAAGCATAGAAGAGCGAAGCATTTTACCCCCAGAATCAATCATTTCAAAAATGGGATTGCAAACAAATTCATCAGAATGACCTATTGTATTTTTCATTATTTCTTTGACTTGTTCAAGTTCAGCATTTATTTCTAGATCATTACGCCAAAAATTTTTCATAGAGTACTATTCTCCTATAACATTTCTTTAAATATAAATCCGTCCCATTGATGTAAGTATGATAACAACCTAGTGATTCACTTTCTTTCATTGACATAACAAAATATTCTTTCATAATTGAAAGAATATTTTATCTTATTTTAATCCTTATATTATGAAATGACAACATCAATCAAAATACAAGTATGATTTTCTTGCAAAGCGTGTTTTCTTCCACCAACGTTTTAATACAGGAAGGACATAATAGTCCAGTCCAAATGTGCTGCCTGATCCACCTATCATGGCAATGCCGCTGAAGAAAAACCATAGGATAGTGGCATCGGCCATTCCGGTAAAAGCAATTCCTACGGTCATTGCAACGCTTACTGCGGAAGCCAGAAAAGTAAACAATCCTGCAATAAGGGCAAGTCCGATAAGAATCTCTACAACAATGACAATAATTTGAATCGGTACCATATTAGGGACGATAATATTTTCATTCATCCACTGCATAAATCCCGGAACTTCAATCAGAGGCTGTCCCCAGTCACTGGGCATACGGTCCAGAACCCATTGTACAAAAGCAGGTAAGTTTTCATAAGTTTCGGCCGTTGCGGGAGATTCAACCGCAGGAGATGCTGTGGCTACGGCTTCTACTACCTTTTCCGCTGCCTGAGTAGCAGTACTTACTGTATCCGATACCGATTCTGCTGCCTGAGTAGCAGTACTTACTGTATCCGATACCGATGTCGGAAGCATTTTAGGTTGATCCAGCCAGCCTTCACCGATTTTTTTAATACCTTCTACCAACCACATGTAACCCAGCCAAAGTCTTAAGGGTACAAGCCAGAAGTTTGGTGATCGTTTCGCAAAATGACCACCAACAAAAGAGCGATTGTTTTTAACATGAAAAAATTCATGCATTAAATAATTCCAAAGCTGTCTTAGTCCGGATACCATAAAAAGGTAAAAAAAGTTAACGACATGCTTTATAAGCATTGCGATCCATCCGGAAGACTTAAAACCGGTATCTGCAACCGCATATCGAGATCCGACCGAAACCATGAACCCATGATAATTTTGTTTGTGCCGATGCTTTTTTGTTCCTTTGATTAGAGCTGCAATATTCAGCGCAGCCGTATGTCCTGATTGTTCTGCGGCTTCCACAATCTGGGGCATAGGACCTGTTTCGTCCGAATAAGATGCGTTGTCGCCTACTGCAAAGACATTGGGATATTGAGCAGTCTGCATATATTCATTAACGGCAATTCTGCAGCCATGGCCGGATTCCAGGTTGAATTTTTCCGAACATATATTATTTTTAATCCCTGCGGTCCAGATTAAGGTGTAAGTTGGAATGATAGTGCCGTCTTTTAAAGTAATTTGATCTTTTTCAACTTTGGTAATAGGAGAATCTTTTAACAGCTCAATGCCGAGTTTCTTATATTTTTTTTCAACTTTTTCAACTTGTCCGTCATCTTTTAACATATTAAGTATGCGGTCTAAGCCTTCAATATT
>JANQMT010000088.1:0-13769 GCA_028279945.1 Clostridia bacterium | reverse complement strand
ACGGCGATTGTTTGCGGTTAGACTTTTATAGTTCATATGCCATCAAATTTTCTCCAAATGAATGCATTAACGAATATTTATACGCCTGTATTCATTTTTCGATAGTCTCAGGCATATAGCCTTTTTATTTTTTATATTATAGTTGACTGGAAATTTGATTTGCCGTAAACATGACATCCTTTTTTAGTTCTTCTATACTATGATTTAAACGAGAATTAGGAATAGACATACTAATGGATGCAACCCCTTCACCATTCTTACCTAAAATTGGAGCGCCAATACATATTAAACCTATTTCAGATTCTTCATTGTCCATAGCAACCTTTTCTGTTTTAATTTTTTCAAGTTCTTTTTTAAATTCTTTTTTGTCTGTAATAGTATTTTCAGTTAATCTAACTAAATCTGTTTCCTCTAGAAATTTTTCGGTTTTTTCTTTATCATTAAAAGCCAATAAACATTTTCCTACTGATGTGGCATGTAGATAATGTGTTTCGCCTTCCCCAGGTGTGACCGTAAGTCTACGGTTAGTTTCTGTTTTATTAACACATAACACTTTATTATTCGAATTAATTGCTAAATGTACAGTTTCATCATATTTCCTTGACAGCTCTTCTAAATACGATTGTGAAATTTGTTTGAGCTGATTGATTATTTTCACCTTGCTTCCTAATACATATGCTTTAAATCCAAGACTGTATTTATTGGTTTTTTTATTTTGACGGATATATCCCATATGTTCTAAAGTAGAAATCAAACGGTGCGTTGTACTCACCGGATAACCTAAATAATCTTTAATTTCAACGATACCTAATTCATCACGGTTTGTATCAAATAATTCTAATATTTTAAATGCTTTTATTATTGACTGAACATGATTGTCCATAAAAATCCACCTCAAGCGCTTTCTGTGTTTCCGTATTGTGGAACTCGTTTCCTAATATTATTTTATCATTCTATATCTTATATTGTCAATAGAAAAAATTTTTACTTACTTCTTTCTGCGGTTCATAAATTTCCATACTTTTACCACCACAGGCATAAAAGGAAATTCAAATATTTTCTTGACTTGTTCCAGTTGTTTTGGTATCTCAATATTTTGTGGGCAATGTTTTGTACATTTGCCGCAATTGATGCATTGACTTGGTAAGGATTGTGAACTCACAGCACCTGACATTTGTGCCATAAACAACATCTTGATACGCTTTTTATCATCATTCATATGATAAGCATTATATAAGTGAAAAGCATTAGGAATATCTACATTTTTAGGGCAAGGCATACAGTATCCACATGATGTGCATCCAATTTTCATTAAACTCCTATAAATTTCCCCCGCTTTTTTAACTATTTCTAAATCTTCTTGTGTCAATGAATCTGTATTCGTTTCGGATGCAATTTTTAAGTTTTCTATAATATGCTCTTTTTCATTCATACCTGATAACACAACTGTAACTTCAGGCTGATTCAATAGCCACTTCATAGCCCACTCTGCATTACTTCTATTAGTTTTTCCAGTATCATATATGCGTCTTACTTCATTAGGCACATTATTTGCCAGCATCCCGCCTCTTAGGGGTTCCATTATCATCACAGCAATACCTTTAGAAGCCGCATATTTTAACCCTTTAGTTCCGGCTTGATATTCTTCATCCAAAATATTATATTGAATTTGACACATATCCCAATCATAGTCATCAACAATACCACTAAAATCCTTTTGATTACCATGATAAGAAAATCCTACGTTAATTACTTTTCCTTGTTCTTTTATTTCATCAAGGAACTCAAGAACACCTATTTCTTTTAATTCTTCCCACCTGGGACCATCTATTGAATGGATTAAATAATAATCTATATATTGGATCTTCATCTTTTCAAGCTGCTTATCCAAATAATAATGCATCTCTTTTTTGCTTTTACACAGCCATTGGGGCAGCTTTGAAACAATTTTTACTTTTTGCCTGTACGCTTTCGTTAATACCCTCCCCACAAAAGCTTCACTATCACCATCATGGTAGGCCCATGCTGTATCAATATAGTTCACTCCGTTATCAATAGCAAAAAAAAGTTGTTCCTTAGCGCTTTGGTCATCAATTTTTCCATTCTCCATAGGCAATCTCATCAGTCCATATCCAAGTGAAGACAGCTTATCATTGTTTTTTGGAACCTCTCTGTAAATCATCATATCCTCCTAAATTTTTGATTGATTGGTCAGTCATGATTATGTATTATAAAACATATTTTCTATCCTTTATTTACTTTTTTATAAATATGGTGTCAATCATTAAGTCAAAAGTTTTTTCTATGAAATCCGGGTTGTTTTTTTCTGGATAAGAGCAAATATATTCAACATTTGCAGAAGCCATCTTATAAAATAAACTCAGCAGATATTTTTCATCCATTTTTTTAATGACGCCCTTTTCTATTCCTTCTCGTACAAAAGCTCCAAATTCATCCAGCATAATTGCATATCCTTTTTCTTTGGTTTCTTCATCTACTTGATTCAGTATACTTGCTAAGTTAAAATATTTGTATTGATCCGGATTTCCTCTAAAATATTTTAATATATTAAAATAAACTGTTCTTAATTTTTCTCTATAATCCATTTGTTGACCGACATTCTTCTTAAGGCTGTTGATAAAGTTTTCTTTACAGTAGATATATAGTTCTTTTGCTAAATCATCCTTACTATTAAAGTAGTTAAAAACAGTACCATGACCTACCCCTGCCCTTTCTGCAATATTCGATACCTTTGTCTTGCTGATACCGTTCTCACAAAACTCAATTAATGCAGCCTCCAAAATTCTCTCTTTTTTTTCCTTCATATTACCGTCATCCTTTTCTTATTGTGTGATTTTATATTATCACAAACATGACTGATCAGTCAATCACTTTTATCTATTTATAAACACTTAATTTGAACTTCTAATTTTCAATTTTCGTCATTCATCCAGTTGGAAATCAAGGTATTCTAATAGCTTATCGGTTTTTCCATTAAAATTACAAAAAATCGGTCGACGATTGTTATCCAGAACCAGCAAATATGGCCTTTCTTCTTTAGGGAATAAAATAAAAACTTGGTTGATTGAAGTAATGCCAAAATCATTTAACCAATAATTTTCCACCTTTTCAGGAGGTTCTAAAGGTATTCTAATGATATAACCTCCAACGGGAAATGCCCTGATTCTGCCGTATAAACCCGTTACTCCGTTTATATAACTTTTAACCTCATCTTGAATCATAGGATTTGTTTCAACACGCTTTATGATTTCTCCTTCATCCACGCTAAAGATTTCAATTTTGTTATATTCAGAGCCCGGAACATTCATGGCTGTCACAAAAGAGATTAAGTTTGCGTCTTGAAGTTCCATTGCAATACACATCAGTCCTTCATATTTTTTTGAAAGCTGATGATTTTTTCTATAACTATTGATATTAAACCCTATTGAGCAAATCAAAACGATGATGATGAAAACCTTTAATAATCTTCTTCCACTAATAATCAAAATCTCACCCCCTTAATCATTTATGATTTGAATAGAATATTTATTCCATAAAAATCACATAAATAAAAAGGTGAGTCAATTAATAATATCAGGCGGCATATAGCGCCGCCTGATATATTGTGTTATTCGTTTGTTTCTTGTTCTCCGAAAACATATGAATCATATTGAGGCTTATGCATAATGTTGATCAAAATACATAAAATGATACCTGCTGCCAGGCCCCATGCAGCACCGCGAGTAGCCAATACCGCACCCATGACACCTGCAATACCTAAATCATTATATGTTCTGGCCTTCATAAGTCCAACACGTACGGAAACATAGCCTTGTATTAACATGGTTGACGCAAGAGCAATCCCTAAAATAGGCTTTACCAAAGTAACGATTGGTAAAATCAAATATCCTGTTAACGTCCCAAATCTAAATGATCCTGCACCACCATGGATTGAATCCATAGCTTTTCTACCTTGCTTATACCTCTCACAAACCACAACTTGCATAGCCGCCCATAAAGGCCCACACATGGTTATATCCGGACCAATAATTGCCATTACGGCATTTCTAAGTCCAAAAACCAAGTGCGAACGGTTTGGATTATAGTCAATATGTTCATCCGGTCTAACTTTCTCTGCATCTTCTAATAATGCTTGTGCTTGAATCATATCACCAAATAATACGATATATGCTGATATCACCATAGGAATACTTTCGATAAACATTCTCATTGGTGGAAATCCAAGGTTACCAAAAAATGTCCACTCTCTCCATAAAGTTGCCAGAGCAGGTTTGGTAATCCCCCATTCAATGGTTGGCCAAGGTACTTCACCCACTAACGGACCCACAATAATTGCTAATACGATTACAGGCAGAATGCCTACACTGGCTATTAGTTTGAAGAATTTATTATTTTCTCTGATACTTTTAAAATGCGTTGAAAATAAAAGATAGAAGCCTAATCCTATACAAATAATTATAGAAATTGGAAAGCTGTCAAATCTTGCACCTTGTTTAAAAATGACCATAACTGCTGCAAATCCGGAACCTAAAATAATACCCGCCTGCATGGCATTGGGAACAAAGGTAATAATTTTTTTACCCAAACCCGTAATACCTAAAACAATTGCTACAATACCTAATAACAATTCGAATGCAATTAAAGCATGCATTCGATCCACTCCCATTTCATATTGACTGACATGAATCATCAACAATGGGATGGCCGGTGTTACCCATCCGGGAACAACCGGATCTCCTAAGAATACGTGAGCACAATATAAAATACCGTTTAATAAGACCACTGCCATTGCAACTTCAAAAGGCATCCCCAAGTATTCCTGCAACATAGGAATAGCGCCCAAGCATACCGCACACATGAGTAAGCCTTGGAAATAGTCAGCTAATTCAAAGCGATAATGAATGAAAGGAATGCGAATTTTAAAAGGTCCGGCTGGAATATACGGCTGTTCTTGTCCGTATTCTCTTTTTAATGCCATAAAAGTACCCTCCTTAAACATAACCCATAGTATTCATGGTAAACTACAAAAATCTACTACGTCTTTTGGTTTTCTTGCTCCCATAATTTTTCTACTGTACTAACCAAGTACAGCAAAAAAATGATAGAATCAATAAATTCCAAAATACTTGTACCTTTTTAGTAGTTTCCATGAATAATCTGGGTTATTTATTATTATTATGTACTTTTCTGATTTGAATTATTAACGATATGGCACTTAATTGATTATTGCAATAAAACATGAACAACATATTGACATTGACCCTAAGGTTAGGTTGTAAAATAGAAGTGATCATGTAAAATCATGAGGAGGAGATGTTATGAAGATAAAAAAGATTGAACAAGAATTTACGGCATGGGCAGGAACGGAGACCGATAATTTAGATAAAGCTAAAATATGTCTTATGGGAGTGCCTTTTGATAGTGCAACCAGTGTGGGTAAAGGAACATCACAAGGACCTGATATGCTGAGAAAATTATCCTGTAACCTGGGAGAGATAACAGAAGATGGTGTTGTGTTAAAAGAGAATCTTTTATTTGATGTGGGAAATGTTATGCTGGATTTAAATTGGGATAGGTTTTTTAAAAGTGTAGAAGACAAAGCCTTAGAGCTGATGAATACAGATAAGTTTTGCTTATTTCTGGGAGGAGACCACTCTGTAACCATACCCCTTCATAAAGCTTTCGGAGCCTATCAAAAATTACTGAATCCAAATGCCAAAATAGGCATTATTCACTTTGATGCACATTACGACTTATGTGAAGAATTTGAAGGGCATATTTGGTCCCATGCCTGTACAGAAGCAAGGAGTTTAGAAGGGGTAATTACAGGCAATGACTTATGTTTCTTAGGAATTAGAACAGCCGAAGTAAGCGAAATAGAGGTCATGAAAAAAAATCCCGGTATTAAAACCATCACTGCTTCAGAAGTATTTAAAAAAGGATACCTAAAGGCTTTTAAAGAAATAGAAGTATATTTTAAAGGCTATGACGCACTATACTTTACATTGGATATTGATGTGCTTGATCCAGGATTTGCACCCGGAACAGGTACACCATTGCCGGGAGGAATAAGCAATAGAGAGTTAATGGAGATTTTTAAACTCATGATAGAAAAATTACCAATTAAAGCGATGGATATTGTAGAGGTTTCGCCGCCTTTAGATGTTAATAATATTACTTCATACGCGGCACTGACCATTATTCAATTACTATTAGGACATTTTAGCAAGGCCCAATAAATGTTTTTATAAGAGACTTATTTATTTTAAAGTGAAAGTCTCTTTTTAATTGTTCTATTAAGAAAATTCACATCATGATATAATATTTTTATGATTCCATGAGCGAGGTAAAAGCATGTATCTGATCGGTGAATTCTCTAACATTTTAAAGATATCTACCAGAACATTGCGTTATTATGAAAAAATTGGACTTTTAAAACCTTTTTTTGTTGATTCCAAAACAAAGTATAGGTATTATTCAGAAGAACAATTTAGTGATTTTCTAATGATTGCAGAATTTAAAAAGTTAGGATTTACTTTAAAAGATATTAATAATCTCTTAAAATCTAAAACGAATTCAGATTTTCAAAAAATCTTAGAAGAAAAATATCAAGATTTAAAAAAAGAAAAAAATAAGCTGGAGACAATGATTCATGGATTAAATAAAGTCATTGAACGGATTGAAAACAAAGAAGAGATATTGCAAATACCAAGAGCGGTTAATATCAAGATTGAAGAAAGAAAAGCAATAACCGTTTATGCAAAGCGAAAGAAAATTTCATTAGATGATTTAGATCTTTTTATAGATGAATTTATAGATGAAATAGATGCACTCAAGATAAAGATGAGAGAACCAATTATTTCTATCTATTACTATGACGGTGATATTGAGAAGGAATATTTAGTCAAAGAAGAAGAGGATATTGAATTGTGTGTGGAAGTCCTTAAACAGACCAATAATAATGCTTTACCCCTAAAAATATTACCCGGAGGGAAATATGCGACTATTATTCATGTGGGAAGTGAATATAGATTGGATGAATATGATAGGAGTATAGAAGCTTATTACAGGTATCTCATTACTTGGATTCATCAAAACCATTATCATATTGCCGGGATTCCATTAGAAGTGATGCTTAAAAAAGGCTCCGGTAAGGACCCTGACAATGAAAGCATCCTTAAGATATGTATTCCAATTGAAGAAAAATGATATGAGAGGTGAAAAAATGATGCGTATGACACCAAAAACTGAACTGGAAAACAGAATTCATCGACTACAAATACAGCTGCAGAAAGAAAATATTGAAGGGGCCTTAATTTTACAAAATGCGGATTTATATTACTTTACCGGAACCATTCAGCAAGCTTACTTCTTTGTTCCGGCTGAAGGAAAACCGATGTTATTTGTAATAAAGGGCCTAGACAGAGCCAAAAAAGAATCTGCACTGGAAGGAATCGTTTCAATCGAGAAGTTACGCGATATACCTGTATTACTTCATGATCTCGGTTATACGGCTTTTGAAACCATTGGTCTAGAGGCAGATGTTTTGCCTGCAAACCTGTATACACGCTATGGGAAGTTGTTTTCTTCTGCCAGACTGGTTGATGTAAGCGGCATAATACGATCCTTACGAATGGTTAAATCACCATATGAAATCCAATTAATCCGTGAAGCCGCAAAAATGTCTGAAAGTGTATTTAAGTCCGTGAGAGATCATATAAAAGAAGGTATTAAGGAATTTGAACTGGTTTCAATGATTGAAAAAATATCCAGAGAAAATGGACATGCCGGATATATTCGTCCTAGAGGGTTTAATCAAGAATTTGGTTATGTACTTTTGCTATCGGGACCGGATGCTGCTGAGACAAGTTTTGGAAGTGGTCCGTTAGGCGGGAGAGGGATCAGTACCGCATATCCGGTTGGGTCTTCTAATCGACAGATCTTACGAGATGAACCCATTATCCTGGATTACGAATCTTGGTTAGAAGGGTATATGACGGATATGACAAGAACCTTTTGCTTGGGTAAATTGCCTGACTATATGGTTGATGCCTACAATGTGGCAGTAGAAATACAAGAATTAATGATAGAGGCTGTAAAACCGGGTGCGGTGTGCAGTGAATTATATGCTAAAGCTTTTGAAACAGTTCAGAAATATAATCTTCAAAAACACTTTATGGGATTAGAGAAACCGGTCCAATTTATTGCCCATGGCGTAGGCTTAGAAGTAGATGAGCTGCCTGTTGTTGCCCCTAGAGTACCAACTGTTATTGAGAAAAACATGGTAGTAGCCATAGAACCTAAATTTGTTTTTGAAAATGGGGCCGTAGGCATAGAGAATACTTATACGGTTGGTGAACATGGATTAGAAGCGGTAACCGTATTTGACGAAAGCATTCAATATGTGTAAAGTATTGAAGTAACAGAATAATACAAAGGTAGGAATAATAATGAGAAACATACCCAGAAAAGAACTTCAAAGGCAAAGAATGATGGCTTATTTTATTGATGCTGCGCACCATGTCATAGAAACCGAAGGCATACAAGCAGTTACTATTAGAAAAGTAGCAGATTTAGCGGGTTATAACAGTGCCACCATATATAATTATTTTGAAAACTTAGATCACTTAATTAGTTATGCATCCATTAAATATTTAAAAGAATATTACTTGTCTCTTGAAGAATATATTAAAGGTGCAAAAGATACAAAAGAAAGATTTCTATTAA
The DNA here is from genome assembly GCA_028279945.1 of Clostridia bacterium. Classification (GTDB taxonomy): domain Bacteria; phylum Bacillota; class Clostridia; order Peptostreptococcales; family JAAYPU01; genus JAKSCF01. Next base: position 5,021 of record JANQMT010000088.1, on the reverse strand, counting down.
TTTGGGAAAAGTTTTGTATACATTCTTATCAAAATCCTGAAATATTTAAGACGATTTTCTTTGGAAATATAAGGCAATCGGTTACAGAAATTTTTAATGATTATTTTTCAATTTATCCATCTGATTTTGGGGAACACTCTAGTGAGACTTTACCCATGCTTTCAGAAGGAAATATATATGCCCGTAATAAAAAAGTTTTACAATTTTTAGTAACAGAAGACTTTATTAAGATGCAAGATTTAGATGAATTAAATGAGGTGATTGTTACTTTTTATAGGGGAATACTCGCACGAATTTTAGACCGAAATGAGAATGAAGAAATAGATTTGGAAGAGGAAATTAATAAAACCATTAGATTTATCAATAAAATAATAAATTCATATCAATAACGATACAAGGTATATTTTGTATAAGATAATAGATTTCAAATGAAGCCGCTCTAAATTTTTTAGAGAAGGCTTTTTTTAATGTGATTTTTTTGGACGATACGACGAATGAACAAATATTTTGAAAAAAGTAAACATGATTATTAAATAACCATGTTTACTTTTTGCTTTTTTCAGAATATAATAATGTTGTTATTAATTTATCAAAGGAAGGAGAATGTATCGTGAAGTTAAAGTTTGGCAATTTTTATGTCAAAGACATTCAATTTGGTAATGAATCAAAATTTGAAAAAGGCACGCTGTGGATTAACAAAAAAGAAGCCCTAGCGGTAGTTAGAGAAGACGAGCATATTACGGATGCAGACTTAATGATTGCAAAACCAGGAGAGGAAATAAGGATTGTGCCTGTTAAGGAGGCTATTGAGCCTAGAATAAAACTTAACGATGATATTCCTGCATTTCCGGGAGTGACAGGAGATGTTGTTCAAACAGGTTATGGCACAACCCACGCTTTGAAGGGATGCAGCGTATTAGCAGTAGGTAAGCACTGGGGGAGCTTTGGAGACGGACTTATTGACATGTCTGGGGAAGGTGCGAAATACACACTCTTTTCTCAGTTAATGAATGTGTGTTTAGTAGCGGATACAGATGAAGTAGAAGAAAGGCACGAGCAGCAGAAAAAAAATCATGCAATTCGTTGGGCAGCCCATAGATTAGCTGAATATTTGGGCGGAATTGTAAAAGATCTGGAGCCAGATGAAGAAGAAATCTTTGAACTTGGTCAAATGATTAAAAGAGATCCATCTATTGAAGCGTTGCCATCCGTGGTTTATGTCATGCAGCCACAATCTCAGATGGAAGAAATGGGATACAATGATTTGTTGTATGGTTGGGATTTAAATCATTATTTACCATCTTTAGTACATCCAAACGAGGTGTTAGATGGTGCGATTATTTCTGGGTCCTTTATGCCTTGCTCATCTAAATGGTCAACCTATGATTTTCAGAACAATCCAACCATAAAAAGACTTTATCAAGAACATGGCAAAACCGTAAACTTTTTAGGCGTTATCATGTCAAACTTAAATGTATCATTAGAGCAAAAACAAAGATCAGCACAGTTTGTATCAAAGATTGCGAAAATGATTGGAGCAGATAGTGCTATTTTAGCAGAAGAAGGCTATGGAAATCCAGATGCGGATTTTATTGCTTGTTTCGTAGAATTAGAGAAAGCAGGCATTAAGACGGTTGGAGTTACAAATGAGTGTACCGGTAGAGACGGACAATCTCAACCTCTTGTTACCTTAGATGAACTAGCGGATGCTATTGTATCTTGTGGGAACGTTTCACAGCTAATAGAGCTGCCGCCAATGAAAAAAGTCATTGGAGAGCTAGAAGCTTTGGCCCGTGACGGCTTGTCCGGAGGATGGGCACATGATGAAAAATTAGGCCCTTCAGTAAGAGTAGATGGCAGTATTATTCTAGAGAACAATTCTATGTTCTGCGGCGACCGAGTATCCGGATGGTCACCAAAAACAATGAAAGAATATTAATGAAAGGAGAACACCATGAAAAAAGCTGTTTTATATATCAATCAATTTTTTGCCGGTATTGGTGGAGAAGACTTTGCCGATCATAAACCGGAAATAAGAGAAGGTTTAGTGGGCCCCGCATTAGCATTGAATGCCAGCCTAAATAATGCTGAAATTACACATACTATTATCTGTGGTGATAACTATATGGGATCTAATACAGAAGATGCAGTAGATAAAATTATCAGCATGCTTAAAGATGTAGAGTTTGACATCTTCTTTGCAGGTCCGGCTTTTCAAGCAGGTCGATATGGCGTTGCTTGCGGGACAATATGTAAGCATGTAAAAGAAAACTTTGGTGTAGAAGTTATTACGTCTATGCATGAAGAGAATCCTGGAGTAGATATGTTTAAGAAAGACGCATACATTTTCCCGGGAGGAAAAAGTGCAGCCATGATGAGAAAAGATACTGCAAAAATGGCTGAATTAGGCGATAAAATTTTAGATGGAAAATCTATGTTCTTAGCTGAGGAAGAAGGCTTTTTTGTAAGAGGCGTTCGTCATCAGATTTGGTTAGAAGATGGTCGACCTGCTTCAGATCGTGCTATTGACATGTTACTTAAAAAAATCAATAATCAACCATTTGTTAGTGAATTACCAATTCCAAAAAGTGATCGTGTTCCCATTGCTGAACCTGTCAAGGATTTATCGAATGCAAGAATTGCACTGGTAACTTCGGGAGGTATTGTACCGGTGGATAATCCGGATAGAATCCAATCTGCTTCTGCAACTCGATGGGGTAGATACGATATTAGTAAACAGGAAAGATTAGAAGCTGGTGTTTTCAAGACCATTCATGCAGGTTATGATCCGGCAGCAGCTGATGCAGATCCAAATGTGTGTGTACCAGTTGATGCAATGCGTGATTTTGAAAAGCAAGGTGTTATCGGTAAGCTTGATGATTATTTTTATACAACCGTAGGTACTGGAACAACTGAAGCTGAAGCTCAAAGAATGGCAGAAGAGATGTTAGCATATTTCCAAAAGGATGGTGTAGATGCAGTTATCCTTACATCCACCTGAGGTACTTGTACACGTTGCGGTGCAACAATGGTAAAAGCAATTGAAAAAGCAGGATATCCTATCGTTCAAATGTGTAATTTAATTCCTGTAGCTAAGACAGTTGGCTCAAATAAAATGGTACCAACCATTTCTATACCATATCCATTAGGGGATCCAAATACATCCAAAGAAGAGCAGTGGAAGCTAAGACATCATCGTGTTGAAGTCGCTCTAGAAGCATTGACACAAGATGTAAAAGAACAAACAATATTTAAAGTAAAAAAATAGGAGTGAGTGATTATGAAGACAAAAAATACGAATAAAAGTGTTTTTTATATCTCCTTAGTTATTGTTTTTGTTATTGCTGCTTGGGGATTGGTAGCTGGTGAAAATTTTGCAAATCTTGCAAATAAGCTGATGGCATTTTTACAAGTCAATTTTGGATGGCTTTACTTGCTGGCAATGTTTATTTTCGTATTAGTAGCGCTGTTTTTAGGCTTCAGTAAATATGGAAAAATTAAGCTAGGACCAGATGATTCAAAACCAGAATATAGTACAGTTTCTTGGTTTGCGATGTTGTTTGGAGCAGGCATGGGAATTGGATTGGTTTTCTGGGGGGTAGCAGAACCCATATCTCATTTAGTTTCTCATTCACAGCCAGGAAGCAGTGAAGCAGCAACTTTTGCAATGAATGCTTCATTTAAGCATTGGGGATTTCATCCTTGGGCAAACTATTCCATTATAGGGCTTGCCTTAGCTTATTTTCAATTTAGAAAAGGTTATCCAGGCTTGGTTAGTAGTATTTTTGTTCCTTTGCTTGGTGAAGAAAGGGTCAGAGGTCCAATAGGAAAGACAATAGATATTTTGGCTGTATTTGCTACAGTTGCTGGTGTTGCCACATCTCTAGGATTAGGAACCATGCAGATTAACAGTGGTATGAACTATGTATTTGGATTACCCATTAATGCTTACGTTCAAATAGGTATTATTGCTGTTATTACAGTTTTATATATTGGAACGGCAGTTGCAGGTATTGAAAAAGGCATTAAGTTGTTAGGTGATATCAATTTATATTTAGCAGGAGGCTTAATACTTTTAACCTTCCTAGTAGGTCCTAAGTTGATGATGATGAATGCTTTTTCGGAAGGCTTAGGAACTTATTTAAATAATTTTATTGTCGATAGTTTACATTTAAATATTATTGGAGATAATTCTTGGGTTAATGGTTGGACAGTATTTTACTGGGCCTGGTGGATTGCGTGGGCACCATTTGTAGGATCATTTATTGCAAGGATTTCTAAAGGAAGAACTGTAAAAGAGTTTGTTTTAGGTGTTATTTGTGCTCCGGCACTTGCGTCATTTGTATGGTTTGCTGTATTTGGCGGGTTAGGCATTAGCTTAGTCGAAAAAATTGGCCTTGAGCAATTGGCAGAAGTAACTAAAGGTCCTGAGACTGCGTTGTTTGTAGCTTATAGTCAGTATAATTTTGGCACTATATTATCCATCATTACGCTGGTTTTATTATGTACTTTCTTTGTAACAAGCGCAAACTCAGCAACTTTCGTACTTGGTATGTATACCTCTGGAGGGGATTTAAACCCTGCCACAAATAAAAAGGTACTTTGGGGATTGGTTCAATCACTTTTAGCTACTGCATTATTACTGTCAGGAGGCTTGGTATCGTTACAGACAGCATCCATTGCAGCGGCATTTCCGTTTATATTTATAATGCTATTTGCGTGTATATCGATCTTTAAAGCTTTTAATACAGAAAAACTCTAACTTAAAATTATTTTACTGCCCTATACTTTTGCCGTTATAGGGCAGTAAAAAACATAAACTGAATGACGATGAAGGAATTTGACAGATATCTAAAAGGAGGTCAGCCATGGAGAACATATACGATGTAATCATCATCGGTTCAGGCCCGGCAGGATTATCGGCGGGGCTGTATGCAGCAAGAGCAAAACTAAAGACGCTAATACTGGAAAAAGATAAAACAGGCGGACAAATCGTAACCACAGATGAGGTGGCCAATTAT
>JANQMT010000087.1:0-47863 GCA_028279945.1 Clostridia bacterium | reverse complement strand
ATAATTGGCCACCTCATCTGTGGTTACGATTTGTCCGCCTGTTTTATCTTTTTCCAGTATTAGCGTCTTTAGTTTTGCTCTTGCTGCATACAGCCCCGCTGATAATCCTGCCGGGCCTGAACCGATGATGATTACATCATATATGTTTTTCATTGCCGACCCCTTCTTTCATAAACTCAAGCTTATCATCTTGAATACTTTTTATTTATCTGCAATCTTGTTCAATTTTTCCCATATTGGTTCTGAAGCAGCCACCACATCTTGATAAATCTCAAAATACTTTTTGTATTTTTCATGATTTTCCATATTAGGCTTATAAATTCTTTCTATTTTTACACACTTTTCAGCTGCTGCCAATTCGTTTTCAAAAACGCCTACGCCTACGCCTGCAAGCAATGCGCCGCCGAATGAAGACTCTGCATTTTGAGGGTATTTCAGCTCTAGCCCAAAAACATCACTTACGATTTGAGCCCAAATAGGCGTTTTCCCACCCCCGCCAATGATTCTAATATCCTCAATATTTTTATTAAAGTCTGCTAAAACTAAAAAGCAATCATAAAGACTAAACGCCACCCCTTCAAGAACTGCCCTTGAAAAATCACATTTTGTATGCATCATATTCACACCAAAAAAATCTGCTCTGGCATTTGAATTAAAATATGGACATCTTTCTCCCAATAAATAAGGATGAAAAATAAGGCCTCTTGATCCCACCTCAGACTTAACCGCATCTTCGTTCATCATTAGATAAACATCTTCACCTTTCGCATCGCAAATACCTTTTTCAGCAGAATACAAACTGTCCCTCAGCCATCTATAAGAAGCAGCACAAGTGTTGGTACCGGTTACCGTATACCACATGCCATGAACAGAGTATGGGTATGTATAAGTTTTTGGATGGGGATTGCTTTTATCAGTAATGACATTAACATTTCCAGCCGTTGCCATTTTCACTATGATCTGACCTGACTTTACCGCACCGGCGCCAAAATCCTCTGCTGCAGTATCGGAACAGCCCGCTATCACAGGAACACCCTCTGGCAAGCCCGTCAGCTCTGCAATGCTTTTACGAACGTATCCTACAATTTCCTTGGACGGTTTTACCGGGGGTAAAACATCTATAGGAAGTGAAATCATATCACACAATTCTTTAGACCACTCCCCATTGGCTGCATCAAATAACAAACTACCTTGAGCGTCTACTATATCTGTACAAAAATCTCCTGTAACAAAAGATCGGATATAATCTTTAGTAAACATCAAACGAGAAATCTTCTCATAATTCTCCGGCTCATTCTCTTTTACCCACATCAACTGGGGTAATGTCCATGTTGGTGTAGGCATTGCCATTCCAATTTCAAAAATTCTTTTTCCGTAGTTCTCAGCCAAACGCTCACACTGCTCACCACTTCTTTGGTCATTCCACATAATACAGTTTCTAATAATGTCCCCGTTTCCATCTAATAAAACAGCATTATGGGTAGAAGCCGTTATGGCTATACCCAAAAGACCCGAAAAGTCATTGTTCAGTTGGTGTCTACAATTATTAACGGTATTAATAAAAGCATCCAGCCAAAGCTGCGGCTGTTGCTCCGACCATTTAGGATGTCGATGCTCGGTAGGATATTCTTCAAATGCAGTTGCACATACCATTCCCTCTAAATCTATAACCGTCGCTTTACATCCACCAGTTCCAAAATCTATCCCAAACAATTTATTATTCATTTTTTCTCCTCCACACTCTTTAAATAGTTGATCTATTTCTAAAGACTACTTTAAATAAGATTTTCCAAGTTCATCGGCCGTTACGATGGCAGCATAAACCAGTCCCTCGGTTACCCTAAATGGCTCATGATGAATGAGCGCATTTTCATAAGTCTTTTTAGCAAGAGTTGAAATATTTTCTTCTGTAGCTTCAATGCCTACTTGTTCAAGTGTAACTGGCAGACCCACTTCTACCATAAACTTCATTATTTTATTGACTTCTTCTGTAGGTCTGTTTTCAAGTATCATCTGGAAAACAATCCCAAACGATACTTTCTCACCGTGAAGGTACTTGTGTGTTGACGGAAGAGACGTCATTCCGGAATGAATGCCGTGGGCTGCCGATAGCCCAGTATTGTGAAAACCAAGACCACTTAGTAACGTATTGGCCTCTATGATGTTTTCTACCGATTCAGTTACAACACCTCTATCTAAAGCACGCAGCGCACTCACAGCATCTGAAAGCAGAATATCATAACACATCTTTGAAACAGCCATCCCCGCAAGGCAGCTCCTGTATCCGGTACCTACATAGTTTGCAGAATCAGACGCTTTATTTGCCTGGCTTTCAAACCATGTGGCAAGGGCATCACCGATACCGGCGATAAAAAGTCTTTTAGGTGCGCTGATAACAATTTCACTATCAACAATAACAATCTCTGAACCTTTTTTCATCTTTTCAGACCCGATGTAAACGCCATCCTCCGTATATAAAACGGCAATCTCACTTACCGGGGCATCGGTAGAAACCGCAGTGGGCATGATTATAAGGGGAAGCCCTTGTCTATCGCTGCAAAGCTTTGCAGTGTCCATGGTCTTTCCACCGCCAACGCCTACAAAAACAGTTGCGCCATACGTTTTACAAAGCTGATTGATTCTGCTTATTTCTGCTTCACAACATTCGCCTTCAAAATTAATTGCTATAAAATCAGAGCTGGTTTCTTTATATATTTCTACCAGACTATGGTTTAATTCCTTAAATAAAAATCCATCCATTAAAAAGCATACCTTCTCTCCAAATTGGCGGGTATACTTTTCGATATTATTGAATTCTCCGGGTCCCTGTATATATTTATTGGGACATCCAAATGCTCTGGTTGTACGGTTTACCATATTTTCCTCCTATCTTTGTTTACGCTTTTAACGTATATCTTCTACTGTATTGACTTTTCCTTCTTTTTGAAGCATCTCTAGAGCTTTCTCCACATAGCGTCTTCTAGAAACTTTTTCGTCCTCCTCAGTTCCAATAATAGGATTTCCAACCGGACATGTAATGGCAAAACCACGAAGAATTCTTGATACACCTACTGATTTTGCAATGTCTACAACTGCTGCAATCTGAACCACAGGTATACCTACTCTTTCAATTTCTTTTACGATCGTTGACCCGCAACGTGTGCTGGTGCCTCAGGTAGAGGTAAGAATAGCCGCTTGAATGCCTTCTTGTAAAAGCCTCTGAGCGATTTGCTCACCTTTGTTTTTGGAGGAATCAACCGATGCACAGTTTCCGCAAGTTACATAGACTTTCTCGTCAAGAGAACCAAGCTTGCCTTCATTAACCAACTCTAAAAGTACGTCCTGTGGAAACAGACGATAAGGATTTTCTAATACCCACGTTCCATCATAACCACTATGAATGACAAAATGTTTATCTGATACAAGCTCCTTAAAGTTGTATACACCATAATTCAAACTCGCATTTGGCTTTAACTTATCTGGGTTGCCTTCAGGAATTAATCCCCCGTCTGTTACAAGCGCAAGTTTTACTTTTGTGATGTCTTTCACAGCCGGTGCCGGTTCTACAATATCAAATTGCGGTGGCAACAGTTCTGAAACAAACGGTCTTCCGTTTATTTTATCAAGTACCATATCTACCGCTCTTTGAGCTGCATTTTTTTCTTGAGTCTCATTTAATATAATATCACGCTTGACATACCCTTCTGCCTCTGCACCTGCGATATGCTCATTTTTTAATAATCTGATTCCTATACTTGTCATTTTAGGTACCACATTTCTCATATCTGAAGAAAGAATTTTCGTCTTAACAATATACGTATCTTTTCTAAAAATATCTACAGCCGGATTTTCATGATACATACCTGTAACCGTTGGGATACTCAGCTGTTTCGCAACAGCCGATGCCATATTACCACAACTCATACCATACCTTCCCGCATTAAACGCAGGCCCTGCAAAGAATATGTCCGGTTTTAATTCTTTTACTAAAGCAACGCCTTCTGCCACTGCAGCCTCTATATTTTCAGCAAAATAATTATCCCCACAAATAATCGTTCCTACTAGTTCACAATCGTCTCCAAGTGTTGCATTAAAAAGTCTCGCCGGACCAACCGGTACTTTTGACACACTAAAGCCGACAGACGCAACGTCCTCGCCGCCTATTTGTCCAAAAAACTGATTGAGAAAACATACCGCACGCCATTTTTTATTGCTCACAATATCACTCCTTCATAACCTTAATAGTCTACGCCTTTACCGTAAGAATTTCCAATCTGACTCATCAGACCGACCTGCTTCATACAAGAACTTGAAACCTTACCCAGCGCCGGTGTGCCTTCAGCGATCTTGTGTCCGCTGATAACACCATCATCACCACCCATAAAAAGTGTATTTTGTGGTCCTCCATAGATTCTATCTACCTCAGGCTGGTCGTAGTAATGATAATACGTTCCGGACTGAACAATGGAATCTACGTTTTTTTCGCTGATTAAACACTCTGATGCCAAATTGCTCTGAGCGTTTAAAATTTGAATCACAGGAACCGCTTTTATACCTAATTTTTCAGCTTCACTGGCAATAGCACCTACACATAAAGTAGACGCTCCGCCTACACCTTTTGTTATAATAACACCATCTGCCTTATAAACTTCCTTAAGTATATTAGCAGCCATCTTAGACACCAAATAACGGTGTTTTGCTTCTACAGAAGTTACAGTTAAAATAATGCCTACAAAATTCAGTTCTTTCCCATGGCGTCTCATAAGATCTACGATAACAGGGTGGTTTTGGATTTCATATGTTGTAATGGACCTAAACCCGCCACACGGTGACAAAGCACCGTCTAATACTTCAGTAGGTTGTACGATGATTGGTAAACTGTCCGGTATGGCATTACCATAAAACATTGGCTCTCTATAGTTCCGTGTATCATACTGTTTCGAATAAATCTGGAATGAATAAGCAATCTTGGGGAGCTCAGGATACTGTGTTTCATTATCAAATACTTCCGTCCTTTCAGCCGGCACCTTAAGTGTTGCCTTTGCCAGCATCACACTTGTTTTAAAACCCACTCTTCTAATGGCCTCTCTATAATCTCTGAAATCTGCATCAGGTGCTATTGGTTCAATAACAAGTTCCGGCATTTTGGCATATGGATTTTCTTCCGCACATGGTCCACACATATCAAATGATCCCCATTTTCTTGACCAGTAGGTGTTATTTTGGCATAAAACAATCCCCATGCCATCAATTGATCTTGTTAAACCTTGCCCTGCAATTTTATATTCATCGGTCAAGACACCTGGCCAATCCACACTGCCCTCTACCTTACATCTTGGCTGCACCACATCAACAACGTGAACAATTCTAGCGCTTTGACCGGGTCTGACTATATCAATATTCAGTGTATGAAAACACTTTTCTTCTTTTGCAAAATCATAAATATCTTCTTTATTTATATATAAAATACCGTCTTGAAATACAGTTTCCCCCCCAAATTGAACGTCATGAATTGTAATGGTTTCAACAGTTAATTTCATATTTTATGTCTTCTCCTTTCCAATGATTTGTCATCTTTAATACATACTCTAATACATACTCTAATTTTCACGAGCACAATTTGTACTCTACTGTTTTTAGAACTCAGAATTTTCCTATACGATTGCCTTTTTATGCAAGCCTATTTTATATGCATTTGCCATTCCTGTATCTATATATATCATTCCCACTGATAGCTTGTGCTAAGAACTAGTTAACTAATAAGTTCGGTAAAAATGTAACGATCTGGGGTATAAATAGAATAAGTATCATCGTTGCCAAAACAATTAATACAACAGGAAGTATATATCTTATGGCCTCTTTAAACGGCGCACCGGTTATACTCATTGACATAAATAGATACAGCCCAACAGGCGGCGTAAGCCCTCCCACAACAGTGGAGATAGAAAACAGCACACCAAACATCAGTGGGTCAACCCCTAGTTCAAGTATTACAGGATAAATAACAGGTAAGATTACAACCATGGCGGCAATCGTCTCCATAAAACAGCCTATTACAAGCATAATTCCCATAACAATAAGTACGATAACGGTTGGATTTGTAGAGATGGACATCAAGAAATCCTGAATGATAGTACCAACATTTTCTCTCGCAAAAATATATGCATATATATTGGCTATCCCCATGAGCATCAGCAGCATGGCAGAGGTTGAGCTTGCACGCTTAAAAATAGGAATCATATCTTTTAATGTCAGGGTCTTATATATAAAAAATCCACAGAACAGCCCATATAAACAAGCAACAATTCCCGACTCTGTAGCAGTAAATTGTCCGGTAACAACGCCGCCAATAATAATTATAGGCGTTATAAGTGCAAAAAAAGCATCTTTGAAGGCACTCCATGCCTCACCTACAACGAATTTACCCTTACCCGGATCAATATTATGCTTTCGAGCATATAAATTGCACATTACCATTAAACAAATACCTATGATTATACCGGGTACCAATCCCCCTATGAACAGTTTTCCTGTAGAAAGCCCTGTTACGGAAGCAAAAACAACCATATTTAAACTTGGAGGTATAATAGGACCTAACGATCCTCCGCCGGCTATAAGGGCAGCGATAAATGATCGCTTGTAGCCTTCTCTTTCAAGCTCCGGTGTGGTAAGGGTCCCTATGGCGCTCATTGTAGCTGCGCCTGAACCGGATATGCCTGCGAAAATCATATTGGCTGTTACGCATACACATCCCAGTCCGCCTTTCATCCAGTTGACAGTTGTATGACAAAATTTTATAATTCTCTCAGAAAGTTTTGCACCTCCTAATATCTCACCTGCAAGGATAAAAAACGGCCCTGCCATTATTGAAAATGAATTAATGCCTCGTATTGTCTGCTGTACTGCCATAAGGGCTGGAATATCACTACCAAACATTATTGAGAGTAAACCCGATAAGCCCACTGCAAAGGATACCGGAACTCCTAAAACCAAAAAAATTAATAGACATACAATAGCTATTGTTAACATAATCTACCTTTCTCCTCTCAAGTACTCTTTTGCATATTTAGGAATTGTACTTGCATATGATAAAAGCATCATAACAATACCTATAGGGATACCGGTATAGATGTAAGAATAAGGAAGCGGCAGTGATGTTGCCATAGAACTGGTAGTGTTCAGAATGAGTTTAATTGAAGCAGGTAAGAATATTAGCAAAAATACGACACAAATAAGTCTCGCCAAAACAAATAAACCGGCTTTTATTTTATGATTGTTGACGTATCCTATTAATAAATCAACTGAAACATGCTCATCAACTCTGATAGTAAGTGAAGACCCGATCATGGCAAGCCATATAGCCATAAAACGCATAAGCTCCTCTGTCCAAGGAATAGATAAGGCATATATATATCTGCCAAAAACTTGTGTGGTCCCTAAGACAACTATAGAAACGAATAAGACTAAACACATCCATGTCTGTATGGCTTCGATAACTCGATCTATTTTAATTATGATATTCATTAATTCCCCACTCCTTCAAATAAGTAGCTAAACTATACAGCTACTTGAGTTCAATCAAGTAGCTGTATCGTTATGTATGTTAACTTAGATATATTTAATAATAGTTAGCAGTAAAGTCAAGCAATGTTTGAATGTAATCCCCTACGCCATATTGCTGGTCAAACTCATCATATATATGTGCACAAGCGTCAATCATTTTCTGTCTTTCTTCAGATGTAACATCATTGATCTCTACGCCAATCTCAGCTATTTTTACTTCTGCTTCATCATCTTGCATGACTCTATTGTCAAGTTGCTTTAGAGCTACCTCAAGAGAACACGCCATAAGTATTTCTTGTAAATCTTCAGGGATAGATGCCCATTTATCTCTATTGATTAAAGCTATATATATGTTTCCTATATGTGAAGTCCTTGAATAATACTTACCTACCTCATGCAGGTTTGCTGCTACAAGACCAACGGCATCCGCTTCACACGCATCGGCAACGCCTGTTTGAACTACAGTGTAAGCCTCGCTCCATGCAGAAGTAACAACATTAGAACCAAGTGCTTGCCATAGCTGTACATACTGTGGGTTTTCAGCTGTACGCACTTTTATTCCCTTAATATCATCGATAGAGTTAACTGGCCCTTTCGCTGATAAAAAGTTTCTGATACCATTTGAAAAAGCATGTAAGTACATGACAGGTTGGTCCTCTAATCTAACTTTCATATCTTCTTCTAGTAATTCTCTTATTACAGCATTTTGTGCTTGTACATTAGGATATAAGAATGGAAGGTCATAAACGCCTAAGTCCGGTGCATTTAATCCTGCTGCCCAGTCAGATGTTGCAGCATGAGAAATATCAAGGGTCCCCATAGCAACTTGCTCCATCATATCTCTGGCAGAACCAAGTTGACTACTGGGATAAAGCTCTATTATAACTCTGCCTTCTGTTTTCTCTTCTACCAGATTCTTGTATTCTTGAGCCGCAAGATTAAGGCTGTGACCTGGATTGTGAATATGTCCATAAGTCAGTTTGATAACCTGGTCACCTCCGTTTCCGGTAGGTTCGTTTGGATCTTCTGATGTGTCTGCTGGACTTGAGCACCCCGCTAGAATCGTACATAGACAAACAAGTAATAAAACGATTTTTTTTGCTTTCATTTTCATCTTGTTCTCCTCCTCTTAATACTGGTAATGTCAATTATTTATATTGAAAAACAATTCAACCAAATGTTTTTCAATATATAATGACACTCCTCATTTTTTAGTAATTGATTTCTAAAAAATGCTTGAAATAACGGTGTAATCGTTGTAAAAATTGTAGCACGTTCCATAATGAATTGCAATTGAATTTTTCATTTTTTTTCATATATTTTTTTATATTGTCTTTTTTTTTCAATGTTTTTGAAGAAAAATGAATTAATTCAACTCCAACTGCTTATCACTAACACGTTCACAACATTACTTCTCATTCAATTCTTTTTATATATTTTAATATTAAGAATTTATTCTTATTAAATGAACCATGCCGAAAATCATTCCAGATAGTAGTATAATACTTGCTCCGGATGGGATATTAAAATGTAAGATAGGCATAAACCTGTCATGCAAAGTTAATATGTATAAAAACTCAATGACACCAAAGAAAGGTTATATTAAAAAATCTTATTTATCGCTATCTAAAGACCGAAATACCTCTATTAACCGCCTCATATTCTCAATATAATCAGAGGCCAAGGGTTGTACCATAACGGTTGTTGCGCCTATTTCAGCTGCAATCAGCCGGGATTGCTTGCTGTTGATTTCGGCCTGATAAAAAATGGTTTGTATATTGTTTTGTTTTGCTAAATCAATGATATGCTGTAAATCTTTTATAGTCGCTTCTTTTCCCTCTTGCTCTATCAAGATCATTTCTAAACCATAATCTTTTGCAAAATAGCTGAAAACAGGATGGTAAACCATAAAAGATTTAGACTCTAAACCTTTAACCATATTTTGAATATCTGTATCCAGCTGCTCCAAACTTTCTATATAATCTTTAGCGTTTCTTTTGTATATGGACTTATTTTCCGGATCTATTTTGGACAGCATTGCCTCAATCTCATTGATGATAACCACAACTCTTCTGGGTGATAACCAGATGTGAGGATCTGCGTCTCCATGCTGGTGCTCATTGTCATGGTCAGAATCATAATAAATACAAGGGTGCTGCTTCTCTACCTCATGCTGCAGCTCAACAATCTTAATATCCTTTGTATACTGTTTTATTTTTGGCAGAATAAATGCCTCTGCAGGTACTCCAATAGAAAAATATACGGATGCTTCACTTAAAAGCTGCATCTGTTTTGGACTGGGTTGATAGTTAGCCGGACTGTTCCCGGGAGGAATCATGGTCACAACATCCACCCCATCACCGCCCACAGATTTTACAAATGTACTCTGAGGAACAATAGAAACACCTACAACCATTTTTTCTTTTTCAGCAATGGGAATTTTTGTTGACATGCCGGAACAACCGGCTAAACCTATTGCCATACAGAAAACAAGAATCATCACAAAAAACTTTTTCATCAAAACGTCTCCTTACCTTTATAGAAATTCATTAATAACTATTTCCATTTCGTGACATTTTTATAACCTGTAAAAGATGAAAGCCCTTAAATACAATATTTAAGTATGAATTGAAAAATTGCAGCCCAATTACCATGGGCTGCAACTTAAAATATTTTACTCATTTATTTTGTTAAAGGTCTCATTCCTTTTGTCCATCGGTCATTTGCGTGTAAAGCTCTTCTGCCTGCAAACGAGTAGGGGCGCCTGCACGTATAACGCCTTCTCCGTCACCGATTCGTTTATAAAGCGCTTCTGCTTCTGCTTGTGTTAATCTGGCTGCCTTCACCTCTTCTTCCAAGTATTTCTTTACTGCTTCAAGCATTGCTTCTTGGGTCTCGTATGGGCCAAAATTGACCATCTCTCCATCCGACTTATCCATAACAACACCGGTAAGTACTTGGGTGCCGGAATCGGAAGAACTTATATAAAAACCCGATGACACTGCTGTCGTACCGCTTTTAATTCCCTCAAGAGTTTTTTCATGCTGGGCAATTACTTGGTTTACTTTTTTCTGCGTCCACCCTTCCTCGCCGGCATCCACCAATTTTTGCAGCACTTTTTTTTCATTCTCCAGCCACTCTTTATACGCCTCATAAGTATAGAACTTAGGTTTTGACACCTTGGCACCGTTTTTTATTTCCTCAAGAGTTTCTTCATACATAGCTATGGTTTCATTGACGACTTCCTGAGTCCATGTAAATTCACCCTTTGATGGTGTCCAACATTTCGCATCAGTCCCAACTAATTTTTGCAGTTCTTTCTTTTCATTTTCCAGCCATTCCTTGTACGTATCATATGTATACCACTTGATATCGGATGCTTCTGTTTCGCGTGCATCATAATCCGTCCATGTTTGACCTCCGTCTGTAGATAGTTTTAATGTTCCGTCATCACTATCTTTAAGGATTGCCGTTTGCACTTCCTGCATGACAGAAGGGGTATCATTATTCAAATTACCGATTGCAAATACTGTTCCGGTTCCTATTGTTCCTGCCAAAACAAGACAAAGAATGAAGGCTCCGGCTTTCTTTTTGGTCGTATCCATAATAGAAAAAATTCTGTCTTTCATATTTTTTTTACCTCCATAAAAATTCGTTGAGAATGCGGTTCTCATTCTTGATTGGGTCCTGATGGTACCAATAATCGTTTTACTGTACTGTAGTCTTCCGTTTATATCGGTGTTTTTCAGCACTTCCGCGTCGCAAGATATTTCACACTGCACTGCGATTGCCCTAGCCATTAGGTAAACAATAGGATTAAACCAGTGAATAGCAGTTGCAAGAAATATCAAGGTTTTATACCATAAATCTTTGCGCTTATAGTGAACCAACTCATGTTTAAGTATGAATGATAACTCATCCTGTGAATAGTTTGTTGCCGGCAGCAGAATGACAGGATGGACAAAACCAAACATCATAGGACTTGTAATACAAGAGAATACCTGTATTTTAACCTGCTTAAATATGCCAAGCTCTTCTTGCATACGCTGCAAAACATCCAATATCTGATGATTGGTAACTTCCTCACCCCAGCGTTTTACCATCTTTCTAAAACGGAAATGCCTTAGGCCGTGAAATACAGCAAATGTCATAAGGCCTGCAAGCCATAGCCCTCCAGCCAACTGGTGTATAGGAATGATTGGAAAGCCTTGCAGTGCGGTTTCGGAAACAACCTTATCAAGATTTGCTTGATGGTTACTTAATATGATTTGGCGGACCATGGGAGGAGAATGCGGTATCTCAACTTCGATAAAAGCTGTATCAAAGTGAAATCTAAAAGGAATAATAAGTCCCATTACAATCACCAGCCAAGCATAGTACAGGGATTTCACAGTATATCTTCTGGATAGTAGAGGCGTAAAGGCAATAAACAGCAGTGCAAGCACCGACATGGAAGCAGAACATTCAATTAATAAAATTAAAAATCGTTGCATATTATTTTCCTCTTTTTTTCACCCATTCCATCAATTCCTCAATATCACGGTCACTAAGCTGTTTGCCATCATAAAAGGTATTCACAAAGCTGAGAAATGAATTTTCATGATATTGTTTGATAAAATTGCTGGTTTCAAACTTAAGATAGTCCTCCTTGGTTACCAGCGGATAATAGATGCGCTCCTTGCCTTTCTTCTCTGTTCTTAAAAAACCCCGCTCAACCAACCGAAGCATTAGTGAAATAATCGTAGGTGCTTTCCACTTTTTTTCATTCCCCAGCCGTTCCATAATCATGTTGGTCGTAATAGGCGGCTGATTCGTCCATACCACCTTCATGATTTCAAATTCAGCAGATGGTAATTTTTTCATGATATTCATCTGTATCCTCTCCTTTTTAGACAACTGTCTATAACGTCTTTTATTTTACACTTGTCTAAAATAAAAGTCAAGGGCTAACTGAAAATATTTTACATTTGTCTAAAATAAGCAGCAAAAAAAAGGTAATAAAAAAGTTGGCATTCTGTTCCAACTTTTTCAACACCTTTATGAATCTATCTTTCTTCTCTAAAATAAGGTTCTCCTAAATTACTAGGGGGTTGATTCTCTTTTTTATTTCTATTGGATTGTAATACCAAAACAATTATAGTGGCAAAGTAAGGAAACATATCTATAACATATTGTGAGATATGAATGTTATGACCTTGAAGCCTAAAACCAATAATATCCAATCCTCCAAACAGAAAAGCACCCAGCATGGCTTTATACGGATTCCATGAAGCAAAAATAACTAGGGCAACTGCAATCCAGCCTCTTCCTGCAGTAATATTATCCTGCCAAACCGGTACATAAACCAAAGAAAGATACGCACCGCCTAAACCGCATAGGATGCCGCCTAGGATGATGTGTACATATTTATATAACGTCACATTAATTCCCGAAGCATCTGCTGCTGCAGCATTTTCGCCCACGGACCTAAGGTTTAAACCCTTACGGGTTTTGTATAGATAAATCCCAATGAGAACGGTCACAATATATCCAAAATAAATAAATAAGTCCTGTTTAAAAAATACGTCCCCAATTATAGGAATATCAGAAAGCAATGGGATATGAGATTTTCCGAAAAATGCTTTAATACCCTTTGGTATAATCTGGCCCGTCAAGCTTGCGCCTAAAAAGCTGGCAAAACCTGCTCCAAATATGGTTAAAGCAAGCCCGGTTACGACTTGATTGGCTCTAAATGTTACGGTTAAAAATGCATATATAAAGGCCCCTATACCGCCTGCTAAAGCCGCACCTGTAATGGCCATTAAAGGATTATCACTCAAAAGCCCTACAAAGAAACCTACAACAGCACCCATCAGCATCATACCTTCAACACCCAGGTTTAGGTTGCCTGACCGTTCTGTGATGAGTTCTCCTAAGGTTGCAAATAACAAGGGGGTTGCCGATACAATAGCCGCTGCAAAAAATGAAGTATCCATCCTAATCCTCCTGATACTTTCTTATTTGTTTTCTAAAAGATACTTTATATTGAATAAAAAACTCGCTTCCAAGTATAAAAAACAGTATAATGCCTTGAATCATATCGGCTGCTGCATTGGGTACTTTCAGTGATATCTGTATGAAGTTCCCGCCTTGAATCATAACCGCAAAAATAAATGCAGTTAATACAACAAATGGTGCTTTTAGTCCTGAAAGCCAAGTGGTAATAATTGCTGTAAATCCATATCCACCGGATAGAGAAGCCGTCAAGGTTCTTTCTATTCCCGATGCCTGAATCATCCCTGCCAAACCGCATAAACCCCCACTGATAATCATTGCAAAAATAACGATAATCTTAACATTCATCCCTGCATACTTTGCTGTGGCAGTACTTTCACCTACTACGGTTACTTCATAACCTTTCTTAGTATGGTTGATAAAAACATATATGACACATACTAAGATTAAAGCAATCAACCATCCAATATGAACACCAAAGAGCTTTGGCAGTATGGCACTCTCTTCAAAATTTGCTATTTTAGCAAATCCCATGGATGCCGGATCTTTCCAAGGCCCATATTGAAGGTATCCCACCCATTTTATTGCGATATAATTCATCATCAAAGTGAAAATGGTTTCATTGGTACCAAACCGCATCTTAAAAAATGCCGGAATAAAGGCCCATATACTACCCCCAATAATACCGAAAAGCGCCATAATTAAAAGTAAAGCGGGTTTAGGAAGATGCGCATAATTCAATGCAATATAGCTTGCAGCAAATCCCCCCATTAAAATTTGACCTTCGCCGCCAATATTCCAAAATTTCATTTTGAAAGCAACCAAAATACCCAGTGAAGTAATCACCAAAGGTATGGTAATATTAATGGTTTCTTTTATCCTATGTGCAGTACCTATAGAACCTTTTACCATATTTGAAAAAACTTCTACAGGGTTAAATCCTAAAATCAAAATGAATATACCAGAAAAAGCAATAGCCAGTAAAATAGCTGCCGTACGCGTTACTGCGATTTGTTTTTGACTTAAGTCATCGCGTTTTGTTATCTTCAGCATGGCTTTTACCTCCTTGGTCTAATATAGACTCTCCTGCCATCAGCAAACCGATTTCTTCTTTAGTGATATTGTCTGTCTTAACGACTCCCGTCAGTTCGCCATCGCATAATACCATTATTCGATCACACAATTCCATAAGGACATCTAAATCCTCACCAATGAACAAAATGCCAACACCGTTATTCTTTTGTTCATTGAGCAGATCGTATATTCTAAATGATGCCCCAATATCTAATCCTCTTACAGGGTAAGCCGTAATCAATACTTTAGGGTCAGAATCGATCTCTCTGCCTAAGAGCACTTTTTGTATATTGCCGCCTGAAAGCTTTCGAACCGGATGATGAATACTGGGTGTATTTATATCAAGTCGTTGGACGATTTTTTCCGCTTTTTCAACGATATGTTTTCTTCTTAAAAACATACCTTTTTGAGTTTGATAATCTTTGAGTATCAAATTATGAACGATATCCATAGATGCAACAAGACCCATTCCCAATCGGTCTTCCGGGATAAAGCCCATTCGAATACCCAATCTGATAATATCTTTGGGAGATTTTCCTAAAATATTATCTCCCTCAAAAAATATCTCTCCATTTTCAGATTTACAAAGTCCTGCTATGGTTTCACAAAGTTCTTTTTGTCCACTTCCTGCTATGCCTGCAACGCCAAGAATCTCTCCACTCTTCAAACTAAAGGAGATATCTTTTAATGCATAAATGTTTTCACTATTTTTAACCGTAAGGTTCTTAACCGATAATAGTTTTTCTTTCTTTAATACTTCAGGTTTAGTGATAGATAGGTCGATACTCTTTCCCACCATTTTTTCTGTTAATTCTTGAATACTGGACTGTTTGGTATCCAATGTCGTAATGGACTTTCCCTTTCTAAGCACCGTAACTCGGTCACTTATTTCCATGACTTCATTCAGCTTGTGTGTAATAATAATAATGGCACAACCTGCCGCTTTCATATTATTAATAATGGTAAACAGTTTTTTAATCTCTTGAGGCGTCAATACTGCCGTCGGCTCATCCAATATCAGTATATCCGCACCTCTATAAAGTACTTTAATGATTTCAAGTGTTTGCTTTTCGCCTACGGACATATCATATACTTTTTTATCACATTGAATGCCCAGGCCGTATTTATCAGAAATAGACTCTATTTCTTCATTGATCTTTTCTTTATCAACAAAAACCTTGCCCTTTTTGCCAAGTATAATATTCTCTCTTGCTGTAAAAATATCCACCAATTTAAAATGCTGATGAATCATACCGATTCCCATTTGGATAGGCTCTTTTGGGGAAGAAAAATGTACTTCCTTACCGTGTACAAAAACGGAACCGCTGTCAGGGTTATAAATCCCTGACAGCATATTCATCAGCGTACTTTTACCCGCTCCATTTTCTCCGAGCAGTGCATGTACTTCGCCGTATTGTACGGTAAAATTCACATTTTCATTTGCCTTTATTGCCCCAAAGCTTTTTGAAATGTTTCTCATTTCAACTGCTACTTTTGGCTGCATTGCAAACCTCCTGATTATTGAATACTACCCTCTACACCTTCTACAAACCATTCCATGCTTAGTAGTTCTTTAAGGGTTAATACCTGACCTTCGGCTACTTTTTCATTACCGTCTTGATCATTGATAGGTCCTTCAAAGATATTTAAGCTTCCGTCTATAATAGCTGCTGCTGCTTCATCCGTCGCTTCCTGAGAACCTTCCGGAGCCAAGTCTGTTAACGGTGCCAATGCTATAATACCGTCTTTCATTCCGCCATAATAGCTTTCAGTTGTCCAAGTACCATCCATTACTTTCTGTACTTGATCTGCATAATAAGGTCCCCAGTTCCATACAGGTGCCGTCATATATGCATCCGGAACCAGCTCACTGCTGTCCGTGTTATAACCAATTGCCGTAGCACCTACTTCTGCCGCTGCAAGCTGTGGTCCTGTTGTATCTTGATGTTGGGCAATAACGTCACAATTATTATCTAATAAAGCTTTTGCAGCTTCTTTTTCTTTTGCCGGGTCATACCAAGTATTTGTCCATGTAACTTGAACGGTAGCATCAGGGTTAACTGATCTTACGCCCAAAGTAAATGCATTGATCCCTCTTATAACTTCCGGAATAGTTTTTGCTGCCACATAACCGATTTTATTGGTTTCTGTCTTCATACCGGCTACTATACCAGATAAATATCTGGGCTCTTCCATAGCGCCAAAATAGTTACTCATATTGTCTGTCTTTTTATATCCTGAGCAATGCAGGAAAGTTATCTCAGGGAATTCAGAAGATAAAGCTTCTATATGGTCCATGTAACCAAAGCTGGTTGCAAAAATAACATTATAGCCCTGGTCAATCAAGTTTCTTGCCGCACTATCCACTTCCTGCTTGTTTTCTCCAACGTTTTCAACATATGTAGTCTCAACACCTAATTGCTCTTCAAGGTATAGTCTTCCTTGATCATGCGCATAAGTCCAGCCGCCATCACCAATAGGCCCAACATAGATAAAACCAACCTTTACTTCAGGTGCGTCTGCTTCTCCACCTTCTTCCGGCACTTCTCCGCCGCCACAGCCTGCTAGTAAAGATAAAGTCAATACTAGAATCAAACCGAGTGTTAACAATTTTTTCATCATTTCCTCTCCCTTCATTTAAGCAAAAATAATTTTATTGTTTTCTATGGATTTAATAATAGCCAAAGATTCCAGATGTATACCATCCTTTTTAATAATCTTTGAGCCATTTTGGAAGCTTTTTTCGATGACGATCCCCACACCTTCCAGCTTAGCATCTGCTTGGTCTATTATGTCTTTTAAACCTATAATAGCTTGTCCTGAGGCTAAAAAATCATCAATAATTAATACATGGTCTTGTGGCGTCAAATATTTTTTTGAAATCTTGACTTTATAAGCTTTATTCTTTGTAAAAGATTTGACAGAAGCTTCATAAACTTCTTTGTCCAGATTTCTGGACTCAGATTTTTTTGCGAAGACTACGGGAACATGAAAATACTGTGCTGCAATACACGCAATACCAATTCCAGAAGCTTCGATGGTTAATATCTTAGTTATTTTTTTATCTTTAAACCTTCTTTTGAATTCTTTGCCTATTTCGTTTAGCAAAGGGATATCCATTTGGTGATTTAGAAAAGAGTCTACTTTAAGAATATCATCCCCTTCAACTCTTCCTTCTGCAATGATTTTATTTTTTAGAAGTTCCACATTCTTCTACCTCACTTTTTTATATACAACAATTAATTTTACATATTTCGAGTAAAAATATCAATATATTTACGAAACAAACTCAAAATTATTCAATTTCGCGAATATTCACCTGATTATTCAGCCGTAATGTTCGATAAGTTAGTGTGGATTTCAACAAGAAACTAGCTTGCATAACAAGCTAGTCATAGTTTTGACAAAAACATCAAATTATATTTTAACTAAAGTAATCATTTCATAATTTAAGAACGTTGTTAAAGTGTTTTTATTGTGAAGCCTTACTGTAGTAAAACCTGGCATTCTCAAATAATAGCTCTATTTCCATCCATTCTTTTTCAGTCAGCAGCATTTTACAATGAACCAGCTTAATCCTTCGTTCTCCTATTTGTAAGGTACTCTCAGCACATTGACAATTTTTACAGCAAAGCCTAAAAGAATTGTCAACAAGGCTCTTAGAAATAGGCATTATATCGTCTATTTTATCAACAATTAACCCTACCATTATTTTTTCTTTTTTGGCTATAATGACGCATGTCTTATCATCGTAATTCCCTATTTCTTTTAAGAACCTTGTCCGCAGATCAATGACGGGCACCATTTTGTCACTGAAGTTTATAAAGCCTTTTACATATTTTTCCTGCTGATGTATTGGAATAATTCTATTTGTACTCAGTATTTCCACAACATTTGCCATATCAATGCAATAATACTCATTTCCAACAATAAAAGTTAAATACAAACTCATTATATACCTCGTTTATCTCTTTATTTCTTCATCGAGTATTCAGAAAAAAACTTCAACAATCAAACTAAAAACACTTTTAAGCCTTAGGAAATGCCAATCTCTCATCATTCTTTATCTTATTATTTGCATATTCAATGGCTTTGTTAATCATCATGAGCTAATGATCATACTACAAGCATTTTGGTTTCATTTAACTCATCTTCCGATAAAAGCAATGTGCATTCCAACAGCATAATGATTTGATCTTCTAATTTTGCAACGCCTTTTACGTAGCGTCCTTGAAAGTCACTATTGAATCTAGGAGGGGCCGATATATTTTCATCTGTAATGGTCATCACTTCATCTACTCTATCAACGATGAATCCAACCATCATTTCATTATTGTCTATAACAATAATACATGTTCTTTCATCATATTCCACAGTTTCTTTGTGAAAACGCGTTCGAACATCAATGGTTGGTATAATCTTACCTCTTAGGTTAATAACGCCTTTTACATAATCCGGCTGTTGGGGCATTTCAGTAATTTTTTGTATTCCAATAATTTCAATAACACTTGAAATATCAATGCCATAATACTCTTCATCAATTATAAAAGTTAGATATTGACTCATATTATTCACCTCACACATTATGAATATTTAAAGATAAAAGAATTGATTAAGATAAGGAATTTTGAAAGATCAAAATCCCTGACCTTAACCTAAATTATAAATATTATATTTTTAGTACTTTCCAAATCCATCATTCAATGATATTTTTAAATCTTTTGACTCTTGTGCTTTTTCTGCCTCATTTTTTCTATAGTTCTCTATTTTTAAACCTGTATCTCTAAGGGTAAATGCTTGAATGAGATTTTTTAGCATATTAGCTTGTCCGGCCATTTCTTCACTGGCTGAAGCACTTTCCTCAGCCGTTGCAGTATTGTTTTGAGTTGCCTGAGAAACCTGCTCGATTCCAACATTTACCTGGTCTATTGCAGAGGCTTGCTCTTTTGAAGCAGCTGCAATGGTTCCAACAATATTAACAGCACCTTCTACACCGCCTACAATCTGTTTTAATGCTTCAGCAGTTTGATTCGCAATTTTAGCGCCTCCCTCAACTTTAGCTATAGAGTTATCGATAAGCTCTGTGGTTTCCTTTGCCGCTTGTGCACTTCTTGCAGCAAGATTTCTCACCTCTTCTGCTACCACAGCAAAACCTTTACCATGATCGCCTGCTCTTGCTGCTTCCACAGCCGCATTCAACGCTAATATATTGGTTTGGAAAGCGATATCATCTATGACTTTAATAATATTGGCTATATTCTTTGAAGATTCTTTTATTTCACCCATGGCAGATAACATTTCTACCATCTGGTGATTCCCATTTTGAGCATCTTCTTTTGCTTTTACAGAAATCTCATTGGCTTCTTCCGCATGAATGGCATTCTGCTTGGTTTGCTGTAAAATTTCTGTCATAGAAGCACTTATTTCTTCTACTGAGCTGGCTTGTTCTGAAGATCCCTGTGATAGATTCTGACTGGATGAAGCCACTTGTCCGGCACCTGATTCCACTTGTTCGGCAGCTCCGTTAATATCCCTCATAATAATATTGAACTGTTCAATAATATAGTTAATGGACTCTTTCAGTTGAATAAAATCTCCTACATATTCCCGCTGAATACTTTGGTTAAGGTTTTTATTCGCTAACGCCTCTAGGACGTGAGATATTTCGCTTATATATCCTTGTATATTTTTTCCCATTACATTAAGTGCTTCTTTTATCTGTGCATGATCGCCTTTATAATCCCCAACAACTCTTGAACTAAGATTGCCTTTTGACATATCCTGAAGCACACTTGAAGCGTCATTAATAGGTTCGGTGGTGGCATCAAGTGCTGCGTTCATACCTCCTACAATAGCTGCAAAATTTCCCTTTAGCTTAGATAAATCGGCCCTGAAGGAAAGATTACCGCTAACTGCTTCTTGTGCAGCCTCTTGGGTTGCATGAATCATATCATACAGGGATGTTCTGACGTTTAGCAAATTCTCCATTAACGCTTTAAATTCTCCATTATACTCAGAAGTATCTATAAGCTCCAATTCATCGCCATTAGCCATTTTATTGATGTATATGCCTGCTTGATACAATGGTTCATCTACTTTTTCAACCAGTTCATTTAAGCCTTGTACAAGATTCTTCCAATTTCCGTTAAAGGTATTTTCGTCTGCTCTTACTTTTAAATTACCTGAAGCTGCAGCTTGTGATAAATTTTTAATTTCTGCTAACAGCTTGTCGTTATTGTTTAGTATTTCTTTTAATCCTAATGCCAATATATCTTGCTCAGAACGCACATTAACCGTTAGGTTTTCTTGTCCATCAGCAATTTTTTTAGCAATATCGGCTTGTTCTTTTTGACTGTCTTCCATTTCTCGAAAGGCAAGCATCAGCTGCCCGATTTCATCTTTTCGACTCATTTGTTTTTCTGATACTTCTCCGGAAAAGAAACCTTTAGCTAATTCTTTTGCTTTTTTAGATGCAATCTGTAAAGGAAGTGATATGGATGAACGGAATAGAATGAACATGAAAATGAAGAAAATAACACCTGTTATTAAAACACCTAAAATAAGATTAGGCAAATGGGACTTAACTTCATTCATGACTTCATCTGCGCTGATATCACAGCCTACCATGCCTATGACTTCACCTTGCTTATTTTTTATAGGAACATAACCAGTGATTAAGCTTCCATATTCATCACTTTTCCAGATTTCTGAGTGGGCTTTTTCACCTGTCTCTAAAACCTTAAGGGCTATTTCAGGATATATGGACTTTGGATCCAATAATCCATAATCCAAAAAGCCTTCTTCATGTTTTTCTCGTGAGCCATCTACTATGTACATAAAGTTCTCTGAATCAGCTTCAACAACCGTAAATAAATATCTTGCTTGAATATCTTTATTGATGTTAAGTATCCATTGCCGAGCTTCTTCATAATACGGATCATTAACATCGTTACTTTCCACTAATCGAGTGAATTTTTCACTATCAATGTTGCTGGCTACAGATTGAGCAATGGTTAGGGCTTTTTCCCCCATTAATTTTTCCACATTATTCGTTAGGCTTCGAAATTCTAATCCACCGATTACCGAACAGCTTAAAATAATGACCATAAAAATCAAAATTGAAAACTTTAAACCAATAGAATTAAATTTTTGACTCATTCTTTTTCCTCCTCTAACTTCTAATCATCTTTTTTCAAAAAAGTAGCTGCTGACCTTTTCCTCCTCTCTTGTCCAACAATTAGTCAATACAGTAAATTGTTGTAATGGTCTCAATTTTCAATTATTGTATCACTTTTTTTATATTTTGTCGCTCAATGACGAAATGATTTATGTTAAAGGATCGAAATTTAGTATTTTTGATTGTTATATTCTATTTTATTGCATAATTTGTCGAATTTATCACCTTCTCCTATTTTTTTTATTCCTATTAAACAAAGGTTATCTATGTATCTTTGTTGATTCTTTATAATTTTTCCAAAATATCGTCCGGAAGACCTGCTTGGATATCCATAACTTTTTCTTGAGGTAATAATTTTAAAGATGGATTTTCTTGTTTATCTGACGCTATTAATGATAGGTTATTTCTTAAGGTAAATTCATTTATCATCGTTTTTAATATTTCAGCTTGTCCGGCCATCTCTTCGCTTGCTGAAGCGCTTTCTTCAGTTGTAGCTGAATTGGTTTGAGTTACTTGAGATATCTGCTCAATGCCTCTATTGATTTCCTCAATAGCGTTTGATTGTTGTTTAGAAGCGTCAGCAATTTCATTAGTGATTTTTACCGTACCCATAGTCCCTTGTGCTATTTCATTTAGAGTCTCTGCCGTTTCATTTGCAAGCTGATAGCCTTCATCTACTTTGTGGATGGAGTCATCAATTAAGTCTGTGGTTTCCTTGGCAGCTTCAGCACTTCTTGCAGCTAGATTTCTAACCTCTTCTGCTACCACCGCAAAGCCTTTTCCATGTTCACCGGCTCTTGCAGCTTCTACCGCTGCATTGAGTGCCAATATATTGGTTTGAAAAGCAATATCATCAATGACTTTAATAACACCGCCAATATTTTTTGAAGACGCTTTAATATCATTCATAGCTGTCAGCATACCAGCCATTCGTTGATTACCTTCTTTTGCACCATCACTGCCGCCTTGAGCAAATTCGTATGCCTTGTTTGCATGTTGGGCATTTTCTTTTGTTTGTTCTGCAACTTCAGTGATACTTGCGCTGATTTGTTCTAAAGAACCGGCTTGCTCCGATGCACCTTGCGCTAACGTTTGACTGGAAGCAGCGACTTGACTTGCACCAGATTCAACTTGTTCCGCTACACTATTGATGTCTCCTAAGATAACATTAAATTGATGGACGATATGGTTAATAGAATCTTTTAGTTGAACAAAATCTCCTAAGTAGTCTCTGGTAATGCTGACATTCAAGTTTTTATTTGCCATTGCTTCCAGAACACCGGATATTTCTTTGATGTAATCTTGAATATTTTCGCCCATAGAATTAAGCGCATTTTTAATCTGAGCATAATCCCCTTGATAATCTCCGGTAACTCGTGCTCCTAGTTTTCCCTCAGCCATGTCTGAGAGCACCTTAGAGGCCTCATTGATTGGTTCAATCACTGCATCAAGGGTATCGTTAAATCCTCCAACAATTTCAGCATATCCACCTTTTAATTTGGATAAATCGGCTCTAAAGGAAAGGTTGCCTTTAACGGCTTCACGAGCTGTTTCACCAGTAGCATCAAGCATAGCATATAGCGAAACTCTTACTTCTAACAGGTTCTCCATCAGCACTTTAAATTCGCCTTCATAGGTTGAAGTATCATAAATCTCTAAATCATCTCCTGCTGCCATCTTTTTAATGTATTGTCCTGCGTCCGACAAAGGCTTTGCTACCTTTTCCACCAAATCATTTAGGCCGCATACCAACCCTTTCCATCTGCCTTCAAAGGCATCCTCATCTGCTCTTATATTCAACTCCCCTGCTGCTGCAGATTTAGAAAGATTTTCTATTTCGGCTGATAATTTTTCATTGTTTTCCAATATACCTTGTAATCCCAAAGCCAAAACATCTTTTTCTGATCGAACATCAATAAAGGTTTGTTCCCCTGCTGCCATCTTTTGAGCTGACTGAGCTTGCATTTTCATGCTGTCCACCATGGATAAAAGTGACTTCTGTAATAAACCGATCTCATCCTTAGATGTGACTTCAATGTCTATGGATAGATCTCCTGTTGCTACGACTTCAACATCTTTAGCAAATTGAACGATAGGCTTAGAAATAGACTTTCCTAATATGATTGCAATAATGACAGATAAAATGATGCCTCCCGCCGTTACAGCAAGCAGCAACCACATCAATTTCCTTTGTGCTGCAAACATTTCTTCTACATAAGGGCAAGCCATGGCTATCCAACCGTTGGATAATTTATAAAATGCCCCTACCTTCTTTTCACCATTTAATTGGTAATGCATAATCCCTGTATTTTCAATACTGTTTTCAATTTGGCTAACTGCATCTGCCATCATACCATCATTAAACGTCCCCAAATTGATATCGTTCATTTCAGGATTAGGATGATAAAGCACATCAAAATTACCAGCCATTAACACCATGTAGCCGCTATCATAAATCTTAATTTTAGATAACAATTTACTAAATTCATCTAACACTAAATCTGCACCTGCTCCGGCTATTATCTTTCCATCCTTTTTTGCAAGTGCTAACGACATCTCCATTTCTTTTGCCTGACTGCTTACCAAGTTAATTAAATTGTTTTCCGCTTCTTTTTCAATAGCTTCTTTTGATTTTAGAATGCTGATAGAACCTAGTAATGCCGATACCAATACAACACATAAAGTAATAGCTAGAATCATTTTTGTAGAAATTTTTCTCAATTAAATCACTCCTATACTCCAAATAATATTGTTACGGAACTTCTTTTTAAATTTTATATGGCGAAAGAGCAGGCACATTTACCGCCCCTCTTCGATGTATCTTTTACAAAAGCCATACAACTAATATTTTCCAAACAGGTCGTCTTTCAAAAATATTTCCGGTTTCTCGTTATTTTTCTGATGGGGTATTTGATATTCAATATCATTAACCACTTGCTTTAACTCAAAATCTTGTATCAGCCGTTTTAGCATCTGTGCTTGCCCCGCCATCTCTTCACTGGCGGAAGCACTTTCTTCTGATGTGGCTGTGTTGGTTTGCGTTACTTGAGATATTTGCTCTACGCCTTGGTTGATCTCTAATATAGCGTTTGCTTGTTCAGTTGAAGCATCTGCAATAAGACTAACCACATCTACTGCATTAGAGACGCCTTTTACGATTTCTTCTAATGCTTCAGCTGTATCGTTGGCAATGTTGTATCCTTCATTCACTTTATTGATAGAATTGTCAATCAACTCAGTCGTCTCCTTTGCCGCTTTGGCACTACGCGCAGCTAAATTCCTTACTTCTTCCGCTACTACAGCAAATCCTTTACCATGCTCTCCCGCTCGAGCAGCTTCCACTGCTGCATTAAGGGCTAAAATATTGGTCTGAAAAGCAATCTCATCAATGACTTTTATAATATTTGAAATACTATTGGACGTATCTTTTATGTCGTTCATAGACTTAAGCATTAAACCCATTTGGCTGTTACCATTTAATGCGTCTTCTTTTACTTTTAATGAAAGTTCATTGGCTTTCATAGCATTAGCCGCATTCTCTTTTGTCTGTTCAGTAACCTGCGTAATAGTAGCACTAATTTCTTCTACTGAGCCTGCTTGTTCCGAAGCCCCTTGTGATAAATTTTGACTGGATGCTGCCACCTGCCCGGCCCCTGATTCTACTTGCTCTGCAGCCGAATTGATTTCTGATAATATGGTGTTGAATTGTTCAATAATATAGTTAATAGAGTCTTTTACAGTTATAAAGTCTCCTAGATATTCTCTATCAATACCACCTTTAAAGTTTTTATTGGACATTGCATCCAGCACTTGTGATAATTCATCCATATAGGATTTTATTTCTTTTGTACTGGATTCCAAGCTATTATTTATCTTCTTAAAATTGCTTGCAATTTCATTAGTATCCTCATCTCCGTCAGCTACCGTGGTTTTAATATCCAATTCTCCTTTGGATAACTTTTCAAGATTTGATATCAGCTTATTGACTTCTTCCATCTGATATTTAGCCTGCTTATCTGACTTTTTTTGGGCAAGTTTTATTTGAGTTTGGTCAAGGACTACTTCAAATGCACCTGTAATATTGCCTTGGCTATCGGTCATAGGTATACCGGAATAATAGATATGCATCGGCTCACCGGAAGCATGACAGATATTTTCACCGCTGGCAGATTCTTCGGTCACCATGGCTTTATGACATATACACCGCTCTGTATTGCAATCATCTGTATCAAAATAGTTATAGCATTTTTTGCCTAACAATTCACTTTGCTTTGTGGCAAACATATCTGCACCTGTTTGATTTAAATAAGTAATATTATAATCATTGTCCACTGTCATCAAAATAATAGGTAACGCATCAAAGTAGTTTACAAAAGTATGAATGATACGGTCAATACCTAATACGATTTCTTTCCATCCTCCGTCAAATTTTTTATATTCTTTTGTTGATAAGAATTTTCCATATTGTACATTCTGTATGAGTTGATTGACTTCTTCAAAGGTAAGATTAATTTTACCTAACATATCTTGAAGGCTTTGATTCAGCTCGTCATTTTCAGAACGAACAGGGACTTGTACATCAAAATTACCCTTTGCAATTTCTTTTGCAATTTGAGATTGTTCTTTAATAGATTGCTGCATACTTTCAAATGCAGATACTAATGCTCCAATTTCATCTTTTTTATACGCATAATTGATTGCCTCAGTATGCGTATCTCCCTTTGCGATTTTTTTTGCTGCTAAAGTAACTTTTTTAATAGGCTTTGCTACCATCCTATTAAATATCATTGCAAAAAATAATGCCAAAATCACATTGCCAACAATGGCTATTATCATCTGAATGGTGGCTTTATTAGCAGTTCGAGTATTTTTTTCCGCCACTTCTTTTGCTTCTAAAACTTCTACTTCCACCAAGTTCTCTATTGAATTTTGCTGAACCCTTGAAGCTTTTCCAAATGCACCATCTTCACTCATGTATTCCATTGCAGCTTCCATCTGATTCGACTTTATTAAAAGCTTTATTTTTTCATATTGATGGTCATATACGTTTTTTGTTTCTTCCATCTCATTAAATATAGCGCTTTCAGCCTCAGACATTGGTATTTGTTTGAATTTTTCAAACATCTCTTCCATGCTCTTTTTTCTTGAATCCGCTTTTCCTAAAAATGTTTGTGCATCATGAGACTCTTTTGCTAAGATAGCACGATACAAATTAACCCTAATACGTTGAAAATCATCATTCAGTGTGCCCATATAGCTGATGGGCACTAGATTTTCTTCATATAGTTCTGTATCTGCATTATCAATCTCGTAAATATTTTTGATGGCTATGCCGCCAACTACAGCTGCTATGAGTGCAACCATAACAAAACCCATCATTAGCTTTGTTGAAATGTTTTGGTTCATCACCCATTTCATTTTTAAAACCCCCTTTTAAATTTATTATTTATTTATTTTTACTTTGTAAAGCCTCAACTATTTCTTGATCTCTTACCGGTTTCCCAAATAAATAGCCCTGCACTAAATCACAATTCATCTTCATCAATGTAAGGCATTTTTCTTTCGTATCTACGCCTTCCGCAACTACTTGCATATCCAAATGATGTGCAATATCAATAATGGTTTTAACGATAAATGCCACAGCTTCAACATGATCCATATCGTCGATAAACGTTTTATCAATTTTTATAGTATCGCAAGGCAATTTTCGCAAATAATTTAAAGACGAATAATATGTACCAAAATCATCCAATGATATTTTTATCCCGATTTCTCTTAGCCGGTTAATACGTTCTACAGCAGTATCCAAAGAATCTATAAAAATACTCTCTGTTATTTCAAATTCAATATTTTTAGGCGACACATGCATGTTTTTTAAAATATTTGAAACGTTCTCCACAAAATCATTCTGTTCCAGCTGGCGCACAGAAATATTAACGGCTACACAGATATCTATCCCTTGTCTTTCCCACTCTTTTAATTTGATGCAAACCTGTTGGATTACCCAATATCCAATATCGATAATAAGCAATGAAGATTCTGCTACCGGAATAAAATCGTTTGGCATAATAATCCCTTGACCATTTTGGGGCTTCCACCTTAATAACGCTTCTATTTTCTTAATGCGGTTATCCTCCAAATCCACTAAGGGTTGATAATAAATTTCCAATGTGTCTTCCTCAATTGCTTTTCTCAGCTGTTTTTCTATGTTCAACTTTTTAATAATTTCATTTTTTAATGCGATATTGTAAAAGTAATACCGATTGGGTCCTATTTCTTTTGCTTTATTTAATGCCGTATCTGCATTCATCAACATATCTTCTAATGAAAGATTACTGGCATAGTCCTCTTCAATTCCCAGCGTCAGTTGAACATAATATGATTGCTCATTTATGGTGATGGGCTGATTAAAGCATTTAAAAATATTGAATACGGTTTGTAAAAGCATTTCATTTGTTTCATATTGATCTACTAAAAGACCATATTTATCTCCGCTAAAGCGAAATAAAAAATAACGATTACAATTGTCTTTTAATCTGTGAGCAACACTTGTAATAAGCAAATCACCAAATTTATGCCCCATAGCATCATTAATTTTTTTAAAATTATATATGTCAATCATAATTAAAGCTATTTTCTCTTTTTGCTTCGAGCCTTTAAGACGCATATTGAAGTGTTCATTAAACAAATGACGATTAGGTAATCCTGTTAGTTGATCATAATAAGCTAAATTTCGAATGGTTTTTTCTTTATCTCTCAATTCACTTATATTATGCATGGTGCAGACAAGCTGTTGGTCTTCTATAGGCGCAATGTCAATTTGATAATTATATGTATGGTCTTTATAGACAACCTCTTTTTCACATCTCATCATCTTATTTTCTTTGTTTGTATCGTTCGTTAAACGAATAAAGTCATTTTT
Source organism: Clostridia bacterium (assembly GCA_028279945.1). Taxonomy (GTDB): domain Bacteria; phylum Bacillota; class Clostridia; order Peptostreptococcales; family JAAYPU01; genus JAKSCF01. The sequence continues at coordinate 19,133 of JANQMT010000087.1, read as the reverse complement.
CAATTGATTAAATAAGGGTAATTCAAAAATTTTTTTACCAACAATTTTATTTTCATTTTTCTTTAAAACTTCACACAGCTTATTGTTGACTGATAAAAAGCTATATTCTGTATCAAAACTAAAAATAATGTCTTCCGAATAATCTACAAGTGTTTTGTATCTTCTTTTAATTTCCTCTGTTCTTAGTTTCGAATAACTCATGTACTCTATTAGTACTCCAATGGCTACAGATAAAGTAAGCATTTCCGTTATATGATAACTCCAAGGTTCAAACCATTCTACGGTTTGCAAAAAAGGATAATCCATTTTATGAATTCCCCAAATACAGAACAATCCTGCTATTACATATTTCTTCTTAATAAAGTAAATGGTGCCCAACCAAAAAAAAGTTACCCCAATGAATATAGAATTAGGCAGTACCAACCAAAAAAAAGATGTATCAGAAAGCAATGCAAAAACAAGCCAAGCTAAATTGAATATACCCATTACCTTCCATGACCAGTGAATAGACTTACCTATATAAATAGATCCTCCAACAATCAATAAATAGCTACTGGCTATCCAAAACACCTGTGCCAACCATTCATAAAAAATAGAAGAATAGCTAAGAGACAGCAAATGCATAACATATTGTAAAGCGTATAATATCCAGCTCAATGTCCATATCAGAAATAATTTAGACTTTTCAATATAATAAATGCAGCCATAAACAATTGCTAGAATCATTGTAGCGTGTAAAGATTGAACAACTATTTGCTGAATTTCATTCATTATAAGAACCTATCAAAATAGTTTCCTAGTGCTTAATAAAAAATATTTGCTGTCTATATTGCTATTCATCAGTCCTATAACAAATTTCATTCCCGGTTTTCTTGTTCCCTTAAACACTCTGTAAACTGTCGTATAATTTACCCCAATAATTTTTGAAAGTTCTTGCTTTGAGATGTTTTCTTTTTGCATATAATCTTTAAGTGATTCTAGGTTTATCAAGGTTTTCATAATCCCCCTCCTTTTAATTGCCCGTTGGTAATATTTTACCTCCAGAAATTGACAACTGTCAACAATTTCTGCAAATTTTAGTTAAATGTAAACATTGCCTCTAGGCAATGGAAAATGATAAAATTCTTTTAAGAGATATTTCATTAATATAGTCGGTATGCGATATAGAAATATTTATACCTGCATACCACTCACTCAGGAGGTTGCATATGTCAATAGGTGAATATATTAAAAGCCTAAGAATCAAAAAAAATTTCTCCATTAATCAGCTTTCCAAATATGCAAATGTTAGCTCAGCCCATATATCCAGGATCGAAAGAGGTCTGCGTTATCCGTCACCCGGTATTTTAAAAAAAATCGCACCTGTACTCCAAACTGACATCAATATTCTCATGTCAGAAGCTAATTATATATATTTAAATAGTCAGGAATCTTATAGGATGCTTACTACAGAAATTATAGAATGTCTTCTTAGAAAAGGTGTTATTCATAACACTTCTACAGATTTGTCTGAAGAAAAGATTCAATGGATTGTCAAGTTATTGGATAAAGCTATTGATTTAAATCAAATGTAAAAGCTTAAAATATAAAAAAAATTTTTTCATTCCAAAAAATACACAAAATAATATAAATTTCTATTTCCTATTCATTATTCTCACTAAAATTGACAATGAATAAAGGCAGTAATATAATGAGATTAAAAATTTGACAGGAATATAAACGATATGATAAAAGAAAACAAATCATTCCATAAAAAGAAAGCAGAAGTTCATAAAAAACTTCTACCCTATATCCATTTTGTAAATTTCATTGGAGATATGTTTGGACAAAACTGCGAAGTGGTTTTACATGATTTAACTCAGCCGGACCACTCTATTATTGCGATAAAAAACGGACATGTTACAGACCGTCAAGAAGGCGGGCCTATTACGGATTTGGCTTTAAAAATACTTCAAAACCAGGAAAGCTATGATAACGAAAACTATATCACCAACTATAGCGTCCACGTTAACAATGGTAAAACCCTCAAGTCATCCAGTTTTTTTATAAAGGATGATACCAACAAAATCATTGGCATGTTATGTATTAATATGGATATAACGCGTTTAATGGAAACCAAAGAAATACTAGAAGGCTTGACAGAATTTAACCACAAAATCAATGGTTCCTCCCACACTGCTGAAGAAGAAAACATTGAAGCCAACATTGATGGTGTCATGAATTCTATTATTGAAAAAGTTTTTAAAGAACTTCCGGCAGAACCAGATAGAATGTCTTCAAATGAAAAATTGGAAATTGTTAAAATACTTAATAATCGGGGTATTTTTTTACTAAAAAACGGCGTTTCTGAAGTTGCAAAGCGTCTTAACACGTCCGAAGCCACTATCTATAGGTATTTGAACAAAATATAAGTCATATTTTTTGTTCAATTACGCTTTTCATAATGGCAAAATATTCTCGTACATGATGATTGGGAATATCTCAACTCCAAAGAAGGCCTATCTTCTATGACACCGGCCCCCTGAGCTTTTAAAGCTTTTTCTATCAACCATTGCTTTATGGAAATTAAGTTTGGATGGTCGTCTCTAATCCTTCTTAAAAACTTTTATTTAAATTGATAAATCCGTATCTACTTTTTTTGTTTTAGAGTAGAATAATAGAGGTATATAAGAGTTATGCAGGTTAACTGGAGGCACTCATGGAAAATAAATCTAAAGGTATTGTATTAATATTATTGTCATCGCTTTTCTTCGCTCTTATGGCGTCCACTGTTAAGTCATTAGACCATATACCTCTTGTTGAAAAGATTTTCTTTAGGAATATACTGGGCTTTTTTATAGCATTTTATGTGGTCAAAAAAAGAAAGAAACCCATATTAGGGAATAATCGTAAGTATCTTCTTTTAAGAAGCATTCTTGGCTTAACAGGTGTGGCTTTCTACTTTTTTGCGCTATCCATTATGCCCTTAGCCGATACGGTAATATTAAATAATTTATCCCCTTTTTTTGTATTAATTCTTTCAGCCCTTTTTTTAGGAGAAAAAATAAAGAAATTTCATGTTTTTGCTTTAATACTGGCTTTTGTCGGCGCCGGTTTTATTATTAAGCCTCAATTTAACATGTCTATAATTCCTTCCTTAATGGCACTTATGTCAGCATTCTTTGCCGGAAGTGCTTATACGGTTATCCGTCATTTGAGACTGACGGATGCACCTGAAACCATTGTCCTCTATTTTACATTTATATCATGTATCAGCGTTTTACCTTTTATGCTAATGGGACAATTCGTTATGCCTTCATTATTTGAAGCCGTAAAATTGCTTGCTCTAGGCGGCTTTGCAACAACTGCTCAATTTCTCATGACCAACGCCTATAGATATGCTCCGGCCGGCGAGCTGTCAATCTATTCCTATGCTAATATCATCTTTTCAACCCTTTTAGGTTTTATCATCTGGTCTGAAATACCCGATATTTTCAGTATCATGGGCGGTTTACTAATATTAAGCGCAGGATTTATTAATTATTATTGGAAAGAGTCATAGTACATCTGTATTCAATTTAAGTATAGCCAACCTTTTTTCTCATGCTCATTTATTGACTAAAAGCTCCATCCGTGAAATGGATTCCCCTCAATTTGCCTTCATTGGTATTCCATATCAATAAATCAATTAACGGACGGTCAATAATATTGATGGTATGCTGGCAGACATAAATTCGTTCTACTTGCCCCATTTCACCAACAGATGAGACGTATGTGGAGTGATACCATTTATTTTGACTTTCTTTCCAAAACTGCAAAACATCGCCTTCAGTTACCTCAGCAAAGTTAAATTCGGACTGTATACATTCACCGTAACCATTGCCATTTGGACCTACGCCTTTTGCCATAGTGGCATACTTATAAAATTGATTGACATTTTCCCAATAAGGTGTTCCGCCTCCGTCCACTCCGGTTCCATACCAGGATGTACTTGGATTACCCGTCTTAACCATTCTTACCTTATTGGCTATATTCTTCTTGGTTAACTCTATGTTACCTTGAACATATCCGCCGTAAGCGGCCCAGACACATTGTGAAACAAAATTGGCACAATCACTTCCATTTGGGGCAAAATAGAACAGTCGTCTATCTTCTGAAACCCTCTTATAATCCGCATATTCTCTAGCATAATGCACCCCATTAACCGGATGATATGAAAAGGTACTTCCTAATGTTGTACTGCCCTTTTCGGAATGGCTAACGGATTCAGGGTATTGGTCCTTTTTAGGGGATAACAGCATCAGCTCATATATGGCATCATCCAGATCATCAAACACTCTATTTAAAGCATTGCCTTTCATTGTCAGATAACCTTTTTTATCCGATAAAACTGCTCTATCTGTATTATCTTGCCTTTCATAGGCCAATCGGTATGCTTCGTGGTCAGAATCTACATATATGATTTTCCACAAATCATCGATTTTCTTAAGCATGATTCTATATTCTATATCTGATATTTTGGATTTAACTTCTTCATTTTGCTTGTATGAATACTCTGCATTTTCCAATACTGTAACACTGGCATGATCCTTATACAGGCAAATATCTGAGAATTTTAAATCCAGCAGATATTCTTTAATCCATAAGTTAAAAGCATTGTACAGCTTAAATTTATTTTGAATCCATCTTTGAGGAATGACGGTATCATCGTTTAATATGAACCATCTTGAGACATCTTGATAAGTACCTGTTTTAATGTTTTCATAATAAGTGGTGAAATATTGTTTTATAGGTTCTAAGATAAGCAATTCATCATGTTTCTCTAACATCTTACCCTCCATAATTACCCTTTATAATCTTTGTATTTATTTCATACTTATTATAATTTTGATTTTATTATGACTTATTATTTAGGGCCGGCTGAAGGAATACGCATTTAATTAAAACGATAAAAGCGCATCCCCCTTATTTAGGAGATACGCTCTTACCTAGGATTTATCAAATCGAGTTAAAACGAAATTCCAAAAAAATTCTTTTAAGTTTTCTTTTGATAAAGAGTGTACAACATCCTCATTATCGATGACTACCGATACAGGGTTGCAGCAATTTCCCAAACAAAATCCTGCAACAACAGATATCTCTTCACCTAATTTATGGATTTCAATTAAGTCTTGTAACCCATAAATAACGTCATATGAACCTTTTAAATGACATGCACTGCCAACGCATACTTTTATTCTCATAACCGCTTCTCCTATCTTTATTTTTCAGGATTATGCAATATATGTCTGCTGCCTTTCAATATGCCATTGTACAAAGACATAATTACAGGATTTTCTTCAGATTTCTTTATTTGAGAAATACTATCTGCTTTTAAAATACCTTTGGTTCTATTTGTTCTTTTATTACCATTCATGGAAACAGGCTGTCCTGCACCGCCTATACAACCTCCGGTACAAGCCATGACCTCTACAAAATCATATTTTTTATCATTGGATTTGATGGCTTGAATCAATTTTTGAGCATTCATTAAACCATTGACTGCTGCAATGTTAATGACTTTTTTATCTATCATCAACTGGGCTTCTCTAACCCCCGGTAAGCCTTCCACTTCTTTAAACTCTACAACGGTTTCATTACTTACCTTTTCCTTTATGCATCTTCTGATAACAGCCTCAGATACCCCTCCGCTGACACCAAATATGATACCTGCGCCACTTGCCAGCCCAAATGGCATATCCAATGACTCAGGCTCCATTTCACTGAATACCAAGCCTGCTTCTCGTATCATCTTAGCTAATTCTTGAGTTGTTAACACAATATCAACATCTTTAATGCCTTGGTTTTCGTATTCTTTTCTGTTAGCTTCATATTTTTTGGCTGTACAAGGCATAATCGAAATCATTACGGTACGTTTTTCTTCTCTGGCATCCATTTTTGCATAATGCTTTTTTATAACGGCGCCAAACATCTGTTGAGGAGAGCGACATGAAGATACATGTTCTTTTATTTCAGGCAGCTTCTGCTCAACCAGCCTCACCCAAGCAGGACAACAAGAAGTAAATAAAGGAAAATCATTCTCTCGTTCATTTAGGACTCTATCCAAAAACTCTCTGGTCTCTTCCATAACGGTTAAGTCTGCGCCTACACCGGTATCATAAATTTCGTCTACGCCCATTTTTCTAAGAATGGCTGCTATTTTTCCAATAACAATGTCACCGGATGGCTCTCCAAACTCTTCTCCTAAAGCCACGCGTACTGCCGGTGCAATTTGTACCACTACACGAGTATTTTTTTCATTAATAGCACGCCAAGCATCATCTACATTGTTCTTAATCACAATGGCGCCTGTTGGACACACTGCCGCACATTGTCCGCAGTTGACACATTCTACTTCATCCATTTTTTTATTAAATGGCAGCGTAACCTCCATTTTGGAACCTCTATGTGCAAAACCCAGTACACCTACACCTTGAATTTCCTCACACATACGTACACAGTCACCGCACATTATGCATTTGTTTGGATTTCTGACTAAGGCAATACTGCTGTCATCTATCTCGTATTTTTCAACGGGCTTTTGAAATCTAGTATTTTTTAATCCAAGCTTTGCAGCCAAATCTTGTAATTTGCACTTTCCATTTTTTTCACAGACCGTACAGTCTGAACAATGGTTGGATAAGAGCAACTCCAGTATCATCCTTCTATGTTTTTGGAGTTTTGGTGTATTGGTCAGTACTTTCATGCCATCTTTAGGAGGTGCCGAGCAAGTCGCGATCATACGTCCTTTTTCATCTTCGGCCATACACATTCTGCAAGCGCCATAAACACTCAGCTCTGAATGGTAGCAAAATGTAGGTAAGTCTATTCCTACTTTTCTTACCAGGTCTAAAATGTTCTTTTCACCATTTATATCTACCATCTGGTTGTTGATTTGCATTCTTTCACTCATTTGACTAAGCCTCCTCTACCAGTCCAAATGGACACGCATCAACACAAGCGCCACATTTGATACATTTCGCTTCAACAATTCTATAAGGATGTTTTATTTTTCCTTCTATAGCATTTACCGGACATATTTTGGCACATTTACTACAGCCTTTACACGTATCCTTAATAACATATACTTTCAATTTTTCACAATTCTTGGTTGGACATTTTTTATCTACAATGTGTGCTATATATTCGTCTTTAAAATAGTCCAAAGTACTGATAATAGGATTGCCTGCTGTTTTTCCTAATCCACATAGAGCTGTGCTTCCTACCGTATCGGCTAAATCATAAAGCAGCTCTATATCTTCTAATCTTCCGTTTCCCGATACAATATTCTCAAGAATTTCAAGCATTCTTTTAGTCCCTTCTCTACAAGGAACACATTTTCCACAGGATTCATTTTGAGTAAAATTCATAAAGAATCTTGCCACTTCTATCATACAAGTTTCTTCGTCCATAACCACTAATCCGCCGGAACCGATCATGGCACCTACTTCTGCAAGTGAATCAAAATCCATAGGTAAATCTAAGTGTTCTTGTGTTAAGCATCCGCCTGAAGGTCCGCCTATTTGTACAGCTTTGAATCCCTTGTTGTTTTGAATACCACCGCCAATATCATAAATAACTTCTCTTAAAGTGGTGCCCATTGGCACTTCAATTAAGCCGGTATTATTAACGTTTCCTGTTAAAGCAAAGGCTTTCGTTCCGGGACTGTTACCGGTTCCAATCTTTTTATAAGATTCTAAGCCTTTTAATATAATAAAAGGTACATTGGCAAAAGTCTCAACATTATTTAACACAGTAGGTTTTTCCCAAAGTCCTTTTTCCACCGTTCTTGGGGGTTTAACCCTTGGCATACCTCTATTACCCTCTATGGAAGCGGTAAGCGCACTACCCTCTCCGCATACAAAGGCGCCTGCTCCTTTATTGATAAAAATATCAAAGTTAAAACCGGATCCTAAAATATTATTTCCTAAAAGCCCTTCTTCTCTTGCTTGGTCTATAGCCATTCTAAGTCGATCTATAGCCAATGGATATTCTGCTCTTACATAGATATATCCAATGGTACTTTTTGTTGAATATCCTGCGATCAGCATGCCTTCAATTATTCTGTGAGGATCGCCCTCCATAATGCTTCGATCCATAAATGCTCCGGGATCTCCTTCGTCACCATTACACACAACATATTTAACAGGGCCATCCTGCTTTAAGGCTTGCGTCCATTTAACACCTGCGTTAAAACCGCCGCCCCCTCTGCCTCTCAGCTTTGCTTCTGTTATGAGTTCACATATTTCCTTTGGATCAAATTCTTTTATAGCTTTTACGAAAGCTTTGTATCCATCGTTTGCGATATATTCTTTAATAGATTCAGCATTGATTCGTCCACAGTTTTCTAAAACCATTCGCGTTTGTTTCTTATAAAAAGGAATATCCTTCTCTCTGGGGTAAACTTTATCTGATTCCTTATACATCAATCTTTCTATTGCATTTCCGTTGATTAAAGTTTCTTCTACAATCTCATCACAATCTTCCTCGGTCACTTTCATATAATAATAGCCTTCCGGCTCTATTTTGATGATAGGTCCCATTTCGCAGAAACCATGGCATCCGCTTTTTTTAATGCCGATACCTTCTTTTCCTTCTTCAACTTCAAGTTCAATATTGATTTCCAAATCTTTTTCTTGTACTGCTTTTTTGATTTTATCGTAAATTAGGAGGGATCCTCCTGCAACACAGCCGGTACCGGCACAAACCAATACGCTCTTTTTTTCCTGCTTCAGCATTTTTCTATATTTGGATCGATTATCTTTTAGTTTGGTCATGGTAAGTGTACTCATTTACATCTCCCCCTCTCTTATTTCTTTCAAAAGCTCTGTTGTGGACTCAGGTGTCATTTTACCGTAAACTTTATCGTTAACTGTAATAACAGGCGCTAAACCACAAGCTCCAAGGCAAGATACGGTTTCAACCGTAAAGAGTAAGTCCTCTGTAGTAATTTCATCATCTTTCAGGTTTAATTCCTTTTTTAAGGCATTTAAAATTGGAATTGATTTTCGAACGTGACGTGCCGTACCATCACATATTTTTATGATGTATTTGCCTTTTGGTTCTAAAGAAAAGTTTTCATAGAAAGTTGCCACCCCGTAAATCTTCGCCGTCGTAACATCCATAATGCCGGCAACATACATCAATACATCCTCAGGCAGATACCTGTATTCATTTTGTATGTCTTGTAAAATTGAAATGAGTGAAGATTTCTTATAATCGTGTTTTTGTGCGATTTCGTCAACTTTAAAAATTTGTTCTTGGGTTATCATGGTATTGTATCCTCCTTTACTTCCATTCATTTTTTTAACAACTACCCGAATATCCATGGTTTTCAAAAACTTGTATGTTTTATTCATAAATCAGAAAGGTTATCAATATTTTTGTTAATTTTTTAACAATAAAAATGAAAAAATATAAATGCACTAGCATCTTCGTTAAAATAATAACAATAATCCACGTGCATTGTCAAGATTTAATTGAAATAAAATTATAATTTATAATAATTCAGACTTTTTCGTCAATTTTATTGTTAATTTAATAACAATATATCAAGACATTCACAATTTTTCTATAGCGGTTAGATCACTTGTTTTAAGTTTAAAGGCAGTTTTCCAAGCATATATTAAAATCCCTATATGCACCATTAAGTATACCATTTTAAAAGTATTGTTATAAAAAACAATATGATGCACCCATACAAACGCTCCCATAATACCCATGTTAACAAAGAAAGTCCCTTTACTCACATCCCCATGATTATATGGTTTTATAAAAGGCAGCTCTTTTGCATTTATTTTTAAAACCAGAAGATGACTGTTTAATGAGACAATGGCCATTAAAATTAAGTCTATTATCCGATGGATATCCACAAATAACATTACGAATAAGCTCAGCACCAAGTATATCGGTAATAAAAAGCTCAATACAAAAGCCTTGTTCACCCCTTTAATAACATGCTCATAATTACCAATGGGCAAAACCTTCATCACCCATCTCCCTTTATAAGAATCCGTATAATGAATCATTTTAGCAATAGATGCCATCATTAAGCCTGTTAAATAGATAAACAAAATCATGCGTGTTTCACTGAACATTTGAATAAAACCTTCTAAACTATGTGAATCCAAAAAAGAAAAAAATGCAATAATAGGTGGAAAGAGAAGGGCTAAAGCTATTGTTGGATAAACCCTCAACTTTATCCCTCTATCATGTTTATACATAGTTTGAGCAAACCTATAGAAAGCTTTCTCAGTGGTATTACGGTTTAATATATTCATCACCTTATGATTCAATACCCGAATCCATTTAGGCACACTTTTATTGGAAGATGATGCGTTGTTAAGTTTATTAATATTATTCTCAAAGACTTTTGAAATGACCTTTATATGAAGAATAATGGCTGTAATCGTTATGACTATCCCAAATACGGCTAAAATCATAGATTCCTTTGAGGGACTGCCTCCCAGCAATAGATCTACTTGAGAAGAAAACCAAATTGGAGGCATTATAAAAGTCCACCATTTAGGGTTAAATGCCATATCAAAATCGATGAACCTAAACACTCTGGCAAATATTTGGTATCCGACAGCCATAACGGTGGCAAGGATAATCTGAAAAATATTAATAATATCTCTTAATTTCTCACCATCAAAGAACTTGAGCAGCAATGCATAAATAAGGGTTGCCAATATTACGGTTAAAGCACAAATCAATATGAGTTGCAGGATCATAATCGCAGGAACTAAAATGCCGTATTTTATTCCAAAGGCTATGGTTCCCGGACCGGAAAGTGATAATGCTATAAGGGTCAAATAGGTAACAACATGTATATATTTAGCCATATTCATAGTTTTCTCATCCACCGGTTTTGTTCCAATTATGACGCCGTCCTTGAGATCAAGTAATACCTCAGAAAAGTCAGATATTAGGATTGTAACCAGAAAGAACATAATAACGCCATAAAATAAACTCAATCCTATAAAGAGGTGTCCTATAAATGGAAATACTGCTAGAAACAGCCCGAAAAAACCATAGTACATCAAAGATTTATAAAACATATTTGTCTTTGAAGCATCTTTCTGACCTTTTGACATCATGGTCGTTCTTCTTGAATCCAGTGTGAATTTTACCTGAAGTATTTTCCTAAGAGTAGGGTAATGGATCCCCATAGAGGTGAATACTTTTTTAAATTTATCCAGTAGTTTTAATGTTCTAAATTCTCGCATGCCATCACCCACTTATGGTTTCAATAAACTTTTGTGCTACTTCATCATGGTTGCTAAAGCCTGTCAGCTGATTAAATATTTCTTGCAAGGAACCTTCATGGCTTTTTTCTTTAAGCTCATCAAATGTTCCATTCGCAAGAATTACACCATCATTTAACAACAAAATTCTATCGCTTAACTTTTCAACGACTTCCATAATATGAGAAGAATAAAAAATGGTTTTCCCCTTTTTTGCCAGCTCCGATAAGATAGATTTAAAAACCATAACGCTATTGGCATCCAATCCACTAATGGGTTCGTCTAAAAATAGTATATCCGGATTATGAAGCAAGCTGGAAATAATAATCAACTTCTGTCTCATTCCTTTAGAATAGGAAGAAATTCGTGCTTCTAAGCTGCCTTTAATCCCTAAAAGATCAGAAAGTTCATATATTCTATGATATAGGGTTTTATCCTCCAGCCCATATAATTCTCCAATAAAATGAAGATATTCATACCCGGAAAGTGTATCATAGACGTCAGCAGATTCCGGTACATAACCGATTTTCTTTTTGTATTCTATGGGTTCTTTGGAAATATCATTTCCAAACACTTGTACCTCTCCGCCATATCCTTTTACAAGTCCTAGAATAATTTTGATTGTGGTGCTCTTTCCTGCACCATTTGGACCAATATACCCAATGATCTGGCCCGGGTATATCTCTAAATCAATACCTTTGAGCACTTCTTTTTGACCGTATTTCATCTGAAGATTTTTTAATCCAATGACTGGTTCTACTTGATTCTCCATAGTTGTCCCCTTTATTATCCATATTTAGGCAGCATTTCTATACAAGACGCCACCTACCATTCTATCACACGTATCATTATGTTCAATAAAATTAACCCGGATTATTCAAGAAAACCAAAAGACGAAGTGGATTTTTGTGGTTTATCTTCAATCATCCGGGTTTAATATTTACTATTTTAAAATATTCCTAAGCTTGCTTAAATTCTTTGATCCTCCTACCAACTCATGCCCAATATTTAAAATGCTTTTTACTAAAACTTTGACATCTTGTTCTCCTACCCAATGCTTATTGATAATTTCTTCATCAATGTTCTGGATAACAGAGTTCAGTGCATACGCTGCCACCACTATATCGTCTGAAAATCCGATAGGGCCTACAATTACCTCTGGTATCAAGTCTACCGGAGATACAAAATACGCTACTGCACCAATAATCTTGGCCTTCTCTCTTCGGGGCACAGCCGGGTCTAAAGAAAGCTTACACAGCAAGTGAAATATGTCCGGTGCCGCAAGAATATATTCTGAAAGCTTTGAACTCTTACCTTCTTTAGATTGAGTCCACTTTGGAACTTTCTTTCTCAATCTTTGATAAAAGTCTTCATGTCTGTCTAATGTTTTCAACTCATCAACTCCTTATGACTAAGAATAAGTAAATAGCCCATTATCACTCTTAGACGATTACCTAACGTATCCGTCAAATTTTATTGTTTAGTACCAATTTATTTAGCTCAATCCAATTTAGTTCATCTAACTTTAAAAAATAGTATCGGCCTCACTTTATGGGTTATTTTTTTTTCTTTTTCTACATTTTTATTAAATATTATTATTTTAATCATGCATTCAAATATAGCTCATTTGATGATTTCCAAAATATTCTACAACATAATTTGTCGAATTTATTGAAAAATGTGTCGTTAAATGTTATAAATAATTAACAGAATAATTTTCCAATTTTAAATTTAATTTACAGGAGGTATGGGATATGTCTAATATACAAAGTCATTCATCAGGTACAGGTACTACCGATGAATTTGAAGTATTATTAACCAATCTTAAGCAAAAACTAGGAAACACTGACTTTCAATCCAATAAAGATGATATTCTTGTATTTGGGCAACAACTCAGAACCGCTATTGAATCTTTGCAGATCATCAATAAAAATTTTCGACAAACCAAGGAAAAAGCAAAAACATCCGCGTCATTTATAGAAAATATGTCGAAAGATGGAAAAAAAGTCTTATCAAATTTCGAAACATCATCCTCTGATTTAGACATTATCATCGAAATTTTACAAAATCTCGAAACGGTTCTGGAATCTTTTCAGTCTAAATTTGTTCTAATGTCTTCGTCTATTGAGGATATCATCTTAGCCATTAGAAATATTAATGATTCTACCAATATTATTGCGAATATAGCAAGGCACACGAATCTACTGGCCTTAAATGCTGCTATTGAAGCTGCGCGAGCCGGACAATACGGAAAAGGCTTTGCCGTTGTTGCAGAAGAAGTAAGACAACTGGCTAGAAACAGTAAGGATGCTTCAGAAAATATATCCAGTTCAATTGTTGATGTTAATGAAAAATTGAAAGAATTTGAAAATACGGCTAAAGAAGCATCTGAAAACAACGCTTCTATAAAAAAAGAATTTTATAACTTCAAGGGATTATTAACTCAAAATATAAGCAGTATAAATGATTGCAGCAATATTTTTCAAAATATTATTGAACATAGCTTAGAAGAAAATGAACGATTAAGAGAAGTGATCAAGGACGTAGAAACTGTTTCAGGTAATATTGATACCAATGTTAATCAAATGGAACGGCTGCTGAAAGGGTTCACAAACTTTAATCAATCCCTTATTAACCTTGAAACAGAATACAATAAATTATCGGATGAAATCCTGGTCACAACATTAAGTCATGCTAAATCTTCAAGAATTCTTTTAGGTCATGACAATAATTACAGACCTTGGATTTATGTTCAAAATGGTCGTTCAGCAGGAATAAGTATAGATAAAATGAATCAGTTAGGGTTAGATACCGAATATGTGGGCCGTCCATGGGTACAAATACAAGACCTTTTAAAAAATGGTGTTATCAATGGCATTATCAATGTAGGCTGGCCAAATGCACATTTAGAAAACAGCGGCTTTATTGCCAGTAGACCCTATGCACATTTTAAATCGGTTGTCTTCTCTTATCCTCAAAACCAAAACCAATCTATAACCCATAAAAAAGTAGGTGTTATAGCAGGCGGTCTGGGGAATGCTATACAAATTCTAAAAAAATATCACGCTGATATCATCGAATTCGATTCAGATAAAGAAAACTTTAATGCCCTTAACATGGGGGATATTGACTACGCTTATTGCGAAGAAGCAGTAGGCAACTATATTTCAAATACGTTCTTTAATGGAAAATTTCATACGTCCAACAATGTATTTGAAACAACTGATGTAGTGGTCATGGCTAATCGCTCTGAAAAAAGTATAATAGATTTGATTAATTCGAAACTCTAAAAAGAGAAGCGTCCTAAATTTTCTTACCTATATGACCATAGACTGAGGCAATACGGCATCTCTCATAAAATAGTACAACATGGCTCCAATAATAGAGGCTACAGCATATATTTCTTTTTTTAAGGTAGCTGGTATCCTGTATAGGAACACAGGTTTTAAAAGGTTGATTTTCCCATATACTCCTAAGGGTCAAAGGGGTATAGCGTTAACCTGTTTATTACTCGTTTAGGCTATAGCGAAAAACTTAGGTATATTTTAGCCACAAGGGCATGTGTAACTCTGCAGAGTGAAACGGTCACAGTTAGATACTCTTTCATTTAGCAAAGATAACCCATAAAAATGAATATATTACTTGAATCAAAAAGAAAAGCAAGGATATTATTCCTTGCTTTTTCACAGATAATCGATATATAGTGGTCAATATTCATTAATCTATACCCAATCCCATACATCAGCTTGTGAGCTTACTACTGCAGGATAAGGCAAAAAACATTACCCTTATTTTGTTTTTTATTTTGTCATATAATTTAAAATTTTATTAGCTGCAACACTACTTTCAAAGCTTAGATAATCATTAGATGAATAAGCTACAAATCCATAACTACTATTACTACTTATCTCATCTATTATTTTTAGTTTTATATAATCTGGAAATATTGTTGCTTCTATATTAAGATTTTCAAAGCATTTTACTAGCCAATAAGTGCAATATATTTTATCTTCTAGCTCATCATATTGATTTACATATAAATCAAGCAAATGATTAATTTCATTCTGGCTTATCAAAGATTTATCTTGATTCACAACATACCTAATTTCTAAGTCAATACATTTATTTATAATTTCTAACGTTTTATTCTCAAAAAATGTTTCATCTTCTTTTTTTGATTTATTAGTCAAATATTCCTTAAGAATATCATCATAGGTATAATTATATATATTTGATGTTTCTAGTAGCAACAGTATAAGCATTCTATTTTGACCATATTCTACTTCGGAGGCTTTATTGAGTTGTTTATCAAGATATTCATAAATTAAATCTTCAGATAAATTAGGTTGACATACTTTTGATAATTTTAAAAGCATTAGAGCCTTTGGAGTAGAATAGTATGATAACCCCTTATCCAAAGACTCTCTTATATATGAATTAAATTTTTTATTTGGAAAATTAGAGTCATCCAAATAATTGTTTAATAACTCAAAAGCATAATATGATGCAAATATTTGAGAATCTGAATTTTCACTTGGTAAATAAGTACCATCAAAGTTAATTCTAGAGTTAACATATTCTATGATTTCAGATCGTTCCTGTATACTAAAACCAAATTCTTTTATTATATTAGCAGCTAGGTAAGTAAAAAGTATATGTGAACCACCTGAGGGTTCGTTTGAATATCCACCATCTTTACATTTATATCTCCTGACGTATTCTAAAAAATCTTTTTCATTGATAGATATATCCTTACTGTTGTTAGATAGATACCTACCAAGTTGAAATACATTCTCTAGTGTAATCATATTTATCTGTGTAGGAGGTGATTCTTTAAGATGGGATAACCATTTCTTATACAAACTCTTTAATGCATTATCATTAACATACATTTTAGATTCTATTTTTAGCAAATCAACTATATTCATCACTGTCACTATCGTTGCTAAACTTTGACTATCAACGTCAATATAGTCTAATTTAGTTGAAATATCTTCTAACCATTGCTTAAGAAATGCCTCATTCAATAAATCTTTATTATGAGGTGCTAATATATTTATTGCATAAGTCATAGTTACTAAATTAATAGAACTGTCACTCTCATATTTTAGTAGACCATTATTATAATTTTCTTCTTCTTTCAAGGACCTATAAAAAAAACCCTTATCATTTTGTAGCCTTGATACTTCTAGTAGAATTTTTTGCTTTAATTCTAAATTATTCTCATATCCCACGATGTCAGCAATTTTTAAAAAGAAGTAAGAATTACTGATATCATCATAGGTTGTTTTAGTTAAAATATCATTAATATTGACGTTCTCCATTTTAAAAATAAGTTTATCTCTATATTTTTCTGGAAAGTCGTATTCTAAAGAGGTAAGAGTTTTTAACGAATAATACGTATGGTAGAGTGGTATGTATGACAATTTTTCATCTTTAATTTCACAATATCCACCATCTTCATTTTGCATATAATAGATATTATCAATTAAATCGCATGAGCCTATTATGTTTTTATTTATTTTATTTTCTCGACCATCTCTACACCCTAGCAATGTAAAAACTATAACTAATACACTTATAATAACTAATAACTTTTTCAATACATCAACCCACCCTAATTATATATATCAGCTATTGCTTTATCTTCAGCCGTGATACCTAAAATAACATATCGAAACATACCTCCGCCAACAGCAGTCGTTACAGCTAGTACAATAATACCAAATATATCTAGTTTCTCCTCAATGGCTACTAATGTGCCTGCAAAAGCAAAGATGATTGTCCCAATTATTTCAAGAATAAAAATAAGCTGCAATACATCATCCCCCATAACCCTTGTATTATCAAGTATGCATTTTTATATAGATAAGCTTCTTCTATTAAATATTATTATGGCAGTTATGTAAAGTACTATTATCAGTATTATTAAAATTGAGCTTGAATTAATAACATATTGACGGTTGTTTAAAATTTCTTCTATATGGATAAAAGAATAGACAGAAAGGTACCTGAGCCATTCTAAATCCTCACTAATTTCACTAATCATCTTAATAACAAAAAATCCTATAGGTATTCCCGCACCCAAAGCAAGAGAATTCTTTGTATCATTAAATATACAAGAAAACAAAAACCCTATTCCGGCTACAACTGTCAAAACTAAATAAGTAATCCAATTAAGACTTAGAAATTTATTAATGTCCAATAGTCCTTTAAACATAGCTTCACTGATTAATATACCCATGACTATATTGACAATAAAGATAAGTGCTAAACTGCACACTAAAAAAACAGCTTGTGTTACAGCTATTTTTACGCGGGAATTGGGCGTAGTCAGTAGATATGCCATGGACCCGCTGTCTACATGCTTTGCGATAAGCTTATTGGATACAATTATACAATATATCATAGGAAACATAATGAAAATAAAGCCATAAAGATAATTAGATAAATACTCGGTTAAATCTGTACCAAGGTTTTCAAATCCCATAGCTTTAAGCATTCCTTCCGGAACCATATCAAGCATTGCATTCATTTTCTCAATATTATCCGGATCAAACATTGTAATACTAATGGATACATACATAAGTATTACAAGGGTAATCATCAATAAAATCACCCAGTTTGCTCTGGCTGTGGCTTTTAATAATGTATGATTCATGAGACACCGTCCTCTCCATAATATTTCATAAATACATCCTCCAAAGATTGTTGCTGAGCACTTAAACCTACAACACTACAAATGGATAGGATTTCAAAGAAATCTTTATAGTTATGACTTACGGTTATACGTACTCGGCGTTGAGATATTTTTTTAACCGATAGGTTTGATTTCATCAGCTTGTCCACATCCGCAGAATCAGAAAGCGTTATGACATAGGTTTCCTGCTTTAAGGCATTTAAGGATTGAATGTCTTCAATGGCAACGATTTTTCCATCTTTAATAATCCCGGCTCTGTCGCAGCTTCTCTGTACTTCTCCAAAAATATGTGAGGACATCATAATGGTCTTACCCCTTCCTTTCTCCTTATCCATTAATTCCATAAAAATATTTTGCATAAAAGGATCAAGCCCGCTGGTGGGCTCATCCAATATGTAAACGGAAGGATCATGCATAAAGGCTGTAATAATAGCTAGTTTTTGCTTCATTCCTTTTGACATCTTTTTTATCTTACCTTTTGTGTCCAGCTCTAACCTTTCAATTAGATTATCACGAATTGAAAGATCTTTAGTTCTTCGCATTTGCCCCATGAATTTCAGAAACTGCATCCCTGTCATATGATCTAAAAAAGCAATTTCACCCGGAAGGTAACCTATACTGCTTTGAAGTTTTGAGGCTTCCCTTCTACAATCTATACCATTAATTTTAGCACTCCCTTTAGTGGCATTAGCAAAGCCCAATAGATTTCTAATGGTAGTGGTTTTACCTGCTCCATTGGGTCCTAAATACCCAAAGACTTCTCCCTCTTTAATCCTAAAGTTTAAATCAAACACACCTTTACCGCTTTTATATACCTGAGTTAAATTATTAACTTCTATCATGTTGAACAACCTTTCATTACTAATCATAAACTGCTTAAGATTAGTATCTGTTAATATTTCTTATTTATAAATAAAATACCACCTTTTCGTTATAAGCGGTTTAAGGAGTATCTCAAGCATTTGAATGTGCTCCATATATTCTTTGCTAATTTTTTTCACCATTATTTTTTATCTTGATCACAAATATTTTATGGTGTATGCTATAATAGTTGGCATCAGGCAAGATAATGGAAAGGGGTAATAATATATGAACGATTTTTATATGAATTCTCCGCTGGGAGAAAAGCTGAAAAACACGCGAAACAAGATGGGCCTCAGCCTCAGTGA
>JANQMT010000080.1:0-47613 GCA_028279945.1 Clostridia bacterium | reverse complement strand
ATAATATAATGGTATGCCTAACCCTGCAGAAACTCCGATTAATGCTATACCTACCGTACTGATTGTTCCCCATGAGGTGCCCATCATGACTGACATAATCGAACAAACCAAACAAGTCACAAATAAAAACATCCCGGGACTTAGAACCTTTAGTCCTAAATATATCATATACGGAACCGTTCCGGCTGCTACCCAAGAGCCTACCAACATACCAACTGCAAGTAAAATCAAAATGGGTACCATCATAGCATTGATACTATTTAATATTCCGTTTTGAATATTGTCCCATTTTATGCCAAAACATAATGAAAGAATAATTACAATAAATCCGGAAGTTAATAATGTTATGGTCGTGGGAGCATGAACCAATAATACACCGCTGAAAATAACTACAATAGAAACCAATAGCATGATTAATGCTTGGCTTGAAGACACAGTTTTTTTCTCCATTAAATTTCCTCCTAATTTAATCTCAAGATTATTTTGTCTATGCCGTTAACACCACCTCCATCCTAAAATAAACTCAGTCAAATTATTATTACATACTGTGTTAAGATAATACTAAAATGCTTTTTGAAAAGATACTGAAATCAATAACAGATTACTTTTTTGACGTATTACAACTTCGATTTGTCATATATAAATATATATATATCATTTAGATGTAAGTTTCAATTGACATAATGAAGTATTTTGTTTGGAATATCTGCTTTTTTCCTTCATAATGTAAGTTAAAAGAAATTTAGAAGTTTTAGATGCCTTCAAGAAATGATTTACAAAAAATTACAAAAGCCCTATAAAAAATTACAGGGCTGATGATTTAGGAGATTTCTGTTTTGAAACGATTTACGGTCTAATACCTCTTCTGCATTTTATTCTTGACACGATCATTTCACAATTGACTTTAATAATGCCATCCATTTTATAAAGCTTGTTCTCAAGGAATTCACTCAACACGTCCTTATTTGAAAAAAGTGCGTGGACATGAAGCTTAGTGTTCCCTGTCATATGATATATATCAGTAATGAATTCTATTTCATTAAGTTTATTAGAAACTTCATATAAATATTGGGGAGAAACATCGATATCTAAAAAAACAGAAACACTTTGTCCGGTTTTTTCAGGGTTTATAATGACTGAAAAGCTTTCAATAATGCCACTTTCCACCATCGAATCTATTCTTGCTTTTACGGATACCCTGGACAAATTTACTTTTTTCCCAATCTCAATGTATGATTCTCTTCCATTCATTGATAATATCTGCAATATTTTAATATCGATGGCGTCTAAATTCGTATAATTCATAACTCAGCTCTCCTTTGTACAAATTTGCGTGTACTACCTACAATTTATCATATATAAGTTTTTTTTAAAAGCACGGTATGGAGAGAAACTATTTTACAATTATGGACATTGAATAACGCCTTGAGCCCATAAACATCCGCCGCAGGTGGGAAAGCTATTTCCGAAGCAATCTTCTTCGTTTTCTTCTGAAAAATGACATCCTCCGCATAGATGACAAGGGGAAAAATCAAATGCATCTACTTTATTCCTAAAATCTATATATTCTTTAGAGTGCCATATCTCTAATAGAGGTGTATCTATTATGTTGCCCAAAGAATAATTTTTAGCACATCTTTCTGTCCTTCCACTGTTGATATAGGTTGTATTAGAATGCAAAAGACCCATACACGGACTTATCTCCCCATCCCATCTGACAAATGTGCACCTTTCCTTAATAAATCTACATTCATCACGTACATTGAACATATCTCTTCTCATAATGGATATATTTTGGTTTGATTTGTACAATTGATTCAGATGCTCTTGAGTATTTTTATTGATATCTATAAGCGGCAAGCTCATTTCAAAAGTGTTCAATATCTTGGTTTCATCTAATTGGCTGATTGACATATTATATAGGGTTTGCCTCGACATATCTTCACTATATGGAATGACATTACTGACTGAAACCATGTTGGCACCTAAGTAATTTGCTATTTTTTTAAGGCTTGTTAATTCTCCAATATTGTCTTGCATCAAAACAAAGGTAATCCCTACTTTAACTTTATGTTCACTTTTAGAATTTAAAGTTTTTAACTTCAGCAAGCTCTCTACCACATTGGTATAATTAGCACCACTGCGAATCTCTTCAAATAATTTTTCACTGGTGCCGTCAAAAGAAACCCATAATGTATCTAATTTGTTGTCAATAAACCCTTGCAGCATATTATCATCCAGCAAAGTTCCATTTGAAACCATTTCTACTTTTTCAGCAATGGTTTTTGCTTTACCAATCATATATTGGATATTTTTATGGTATGTTGGTTCACCAAACCCTCCAAACATAATGGTTTGGAGATATTTAAATGATTTTAATTGGTCTATAAGTCTGTCAAATGTCTCTAAACTCATTTCACCAATGGATTCTTCCCATGTATTTCTGACACATGTTTTGCAGGATAGGTTGCACAAGGTCGTAGGTTCAATATATACCTTTGAGAGACTATGGATATTGGGATATAATTCGACTCTATCCTTTTTTACAACAATTTTCATGTCGGCATGGTTTTCTGCTCCCATGAATTTTTTTATAGCTTCAGGTATTATTAAATGTCCCTTTTCATCTACTGTTATTCTGTTTTCAATATGCTCCGATTTGGTCTCATTTTCTTTTGCAGGCTTGATCATACAAATACTCCCTCGAATAAATTACTCATTTAATAGTATATTCTTATTTTTACACTGTCAACTCACACAAGTGATCTTTAATATCACTTTAACTTAATCTTAGCAATCTGTTAATACTCTAAAATAAGGATGCGAATTTCTTTAGCGAATTTTTCAATAGCTGACATTACGCCATAAATGGATATGAAGCAACCATATTGAATCCCGGCATTGATTATTTCCATATTTTGACTTATACTGGTAATGTAGGTATTCTTACATACGGGAATCTGGAGTGATTTGGATATGAAATATCGGGTTGGTTTAATATTAACGATAATGATAATTACCATATTATTTGCTGCTTTTGTTTTTCATAAGGATGTTACTTTGGATTATTATATCATTACAGGAGAAAGTGATCATTGGAAGGCATTAATGGAAATCTCAGTTTATGAAGCTTGGTGGAAGAGTAAGGGCGGTAGACTTGAGGTTGATTCAAACCGTTCATGTAAATATTTAGTAGTGTATAAAGGTAAAAATACGAAAGATATTGGGTCCTTAGAATATAAGGTTGAGATACAAGGTTCTGCACAAGATCGTTCCGGTCCTTTACCGGAAAGCGGCATTATGAGTGGTCATATGAATGGTTCTTACTTTTTTCTACAAGAAAAAACAGCTGCTGTTACCGTTAAATGGGATGGAAAAATTGAAAGTTTTAAACTAGTTGAAGGAGGAATAAAATGAGATTAAGAAATGCTAAGTTCTACAGTATTTATTTCTTGATTATGCTATCATACATCATTATAATGGGTGTTGCCCATCATCGAATGCTAATGCATTTTCAAAGAACTTTTAATATTCATATGTATCATACGGTAACCACACTATCATTAATCTTACTTGGTTTTATTCTTGGCTTTGACCAACTGTATCAACAATATCGTAAAAAGGGAAAATGGCATGTAGATGGTTTAAGGTTACTATGCCTTGGGTTACCTTGCTTCATATTATTCATTTGGAATTTGGGCCCTTTTATGCTGTCACAAACATTTCCTTTTTTTCGGAGCATACATTTTCCACCCTATCCATTGAATATTATTGTTCACAGCAGGTTCTCTCTTTACGCTATAACTACCCTTATAGGTTATGTTATTGCAACTAGTTTTTATAAGGAGGAGGACATTGAGAGCAAAGATAGCAGCAATAACGAGTAAATTATCTTTGAAATATCAAGAGAAGTTTTCTAAGTAAAATATAAAAATCGTGGTTAATGTGTATTTCACAATACATTTACCCACGATTTATTATACTCATTGAATTAATTAGCCTTGCTTTTAATGAACTTATCCTTAATTTTATCATATCCCAATTGATTAAAAGGACATTCTTTAACGCATACAGAGCATCCGTAATTTTTAGAAAAATAGTTGACACAATCATTGTTATCAATGTATGCTATATGATCTCCTTTTGTCTTTACAGGGGTTTCATGGATGGCTTGGGAAGGACATTTTTTTATGCACTTGCCACATTGTCTGCAAAATTCTTTAATCCAATCATGTGGATTTTCTTTACGGATTGGAAGGTTTTCTATATCTGTATAGACAACTGCAAGTCTGTGTCTTGGCCCTGCTTCAGGTGAGATGATTAAGCAATTACTTGCTTGCATACATGGTAAAAAATTTATGCAAGTAAACTTTCTACCAGCGATTCCAGGCATTTTTCAAAGTCCGGTGCCGGTTCAAAAGTATGCAGTATATTGATGTTCATAAACAATCCAAATATAGCACACATATAATTAACTGAAAATAATTCAATTTTATCCTCACTCATCATATGGTTATCACTAAAATAGTTACTGATTAAGGTTTTAAGTTCATTAGGAAATCTTTTCAACGGTAAACTTGGTCCATCAAACATGGTTTGATTTTTAAACTCAATTTGGATCAACGATAAGTTGCTTTGAAAGAGATTATATAAAGATTTTCCTAAGTCCATTAGAAATTGTTTTGGCTTGTTTTTGTAGTCATTAATATCTATATTTATATTTTGTTTATAATTGAAATGTTCATAAACTGCTTCGAATAGTTTTTGCTTTGATTGAAACTTTCTAAAAATAGTCACTTCATTTACGCCTGCCTCTTTTGCTATTTCTTTTGTAGTGGCAGCGCTATATCCCTTTTGTGAAAAAAGATCACGGGCTGCTGTTAATATTTCTATTGAAGTATTTGTTCTTTTCATACCACACCTCGCATGCAAGTGAATACTTACATTATAATCTATTTATTTTATTTTGTCAAATCAATAGGTCTTAAATCTTTATTATGCTTTTTTCTTGACAAAATGAATAAAGAACCATATTATTTTAATTAAGTTATAACTTAATTAAATGAAAGAGAGTGTAAAATGGATAGAGTCGTAAAAATATTTAAGGCGCTTGGTGATGATACCCGATTAAAAATATTAATGATGCTTTCAAGAAGCAAAGTATGTGCTAAAGGTATTGCAAAGCACCTGGAAATTTCTGAGGCTGCCGTATCACAACATATAAAAGTTCTGAAAGAAGCAGGTATTATTGTCGGAGAAAAAATTGGGTATTATGTGCACTATAATATACAGGAACCCAGTCTATTAGAAATCACAAGGTTTATTGAAAATATAAATGATGGTACACATGCCCAGTATGATTTTGATATGGCTATAGAAAGAGTATGTGAAGCAGAATGTAAGTCCAATAAGAATATATGCTGCAAAAAAGATAAGGAGCATTTATAATGAATAGTTATATGCTGTTTATAGTGGTTGGGGTACTTCTGGTTTTCTCTTATGCAAAGGATAAGAAAAAGACAAAGATGGCTCTAAAAAAGGCATGGAAGTCTTTTGAAAATATTATCCCCCAGCTTCTGGGGATTATGATGCTGGTAGGACTATTGCTCGCTTTCTTTGATGCCCGATTTATCTCAAAAGTAATTGGTGCTGAATCGGGTTGGCTTGGTGTTATTTTTTCTGCTGTTGTGGGTGCTGTTACTTTAATCCCCGGATTTGTTGCTTTTCCAACTGCTGCTATGTTGTTAAACAGCGGAGCAGGTTATATGCAAGTAGCCGCTTTTGTGTCAGCCTTGATGATGGTGGGTATGGTTACTTTACCGGTTGAAATGAAATATTTTGGTAAACGTATTACCATTATGAGAAATGTCATATCTTTTATTTTTACTTTTATTGTGGCGTATATAGTCGGAAAGGTAGCTGGCGGCATATGGTTTTAATTAAGAAATATCGATTGTTTATTATTTCGGTTGCAGCTTTGATGGTTCTGTTCTTCGTCAATAGAGAAATGGCTGTTAAATCCATGGCAATCACCGGTTACAGTTTTAAAGAAATGCTTTTAGTCCTGCCTCAAGTTTTTATTCTTTTAGGGCTGTTAGATGTATGGGTTCCTAAAGAAACCATGATGAAGTATATGGGGGAAAAATCAGGTTTAAAAGGCATTGTTTTATCCATCATATTAGGTTCGGCAGCTGCCGGACCATTGTATGGTGCTTTTCCTGTTGCAGCAGTATTTATGAAAAAAGGTGTTAAATTCAGTAATGTATTAATTTTTATTGGTGCTTGGTCTACCACAAAGATCCCAATGTTCTTATTTGAATTTGCTTCATTAGGGTCAAGGTTTGCGGTTTCACGACTGCTGGTGGATATTCCCGGCATTATATTGATTGCATATATCTTGTGCTCTTTAGTCAGTAAAAAAGAGGTTGAAGACATTTATAAAAACGCTGAATCATTATAGATAAGAACGTAGTGACAAATTAAAAATTTTAGTCATATTAAGTCATATGATAATAGCCATTTATATCCAATTCTTTGATATAATAAAAAAAATACGATTTAGACGGCATCTTGTAAAGGTGTACAAGATGCCACATAGCTGTGTTCCTATACAGGATACCGGCTGAGAAAGGAGCGGATATATTGGATAAAAAAATTGTGATCCTAGGAACGTTAGATACCAAAGGAAAAGAGTTTAAATTTATTAAAGAGATCATTGAATCACAAGGGTTAGGCACCATCGTTGTTAACACAGGTGTAAAAGGAGAAGCTTTTTTTGAGCCGGATATCTCCAGTGAAGAAGTTGCTCAATTAGGCGGAACAACCTTATCAGACTTAATCGCTGATAATGACAGAGGAAATGCTGTAGATGTCATGATGAAAGGTGCCTCTAAGGTGGTCCTTGATTTATATGAACAAGATGTACCGGCCGGTATTATCAGTTTGGGCGGATCAGCGGGAACAACCATAGCGACATATGCTATGAGAGCACTTCCCGTAGGCGTTCCTAAGGTAATGGTTTCAACGTTAGCTTCCGGAGATACGGCCCCTTATGTGGGCGTAAAAGATATTACCATGATGTATTCAGTAGTCGACATATCAGGAATCAACAGCCTTTCATCCAAAATCCTAACAAATGCCGCATATGCCATATCCGGAATGGCAAAAGCAGTTTTACCAAAATTAGAAGATGAAAAACCTCTTATTGGTGCAACCATGTTCGGCGTAACAACGCCTTGTGTAACAAAAGCACGAGAGTATCTTGAATCAAAAGGTTATGAAGTCTTGGTTTTCCATGCAACGGGTACAGGCGGAAGAGCAATGGAAGATTTAATCGAAGCCGGCTTTATAAAAGGTGTCTTAGATATTACCACTACAGAATGGTGCGATGAGTTAGTAGGCGGCGTGTTATCTGCCGGACCCCATCGGCTAGAGGCGGCAGCAAAGAAAGGGATTCCTCAGGTGGTATCTACCGGTGCATTAGACATGGTTAACTTTGGCCCCATTGAAACGCTTCCTCAAAAATTTAAAGACAGAAATATCTATAAACATAATGCTACGGTCACATTAATGCGTACTACGGTAGAAGAAAACCAACAGTTAGGAAAAATTATTGCCGAAAAGCTGAACCTAACAGCAGGTAATACCGCATTATTCCTTCCATTGAAAGGCGTCTCCTTAATTGACGTAGAAGGTCAGCCCTTTTATGGAAAAGAAGAAGATGAAGCTTTGTTCAGCACATTAAAAAATCATATCCATCCAGAAAAAATAGAGTTATATGAAATGGACAAAGATATCAATGATGAAGCATTTGCACTGGCGATGGCTAAAAAGTTAGTAGATATGATGGAAGAAAGTAATTAAAGGAGGCATGACCCATGGCACTTTCAAAACAAGTAGTAAGAACGAGATTAGAAAAACAAATACAAGAGGGAAAGCCGGTAATCGGTGCAGGCGCAGGTACCGGCATATCAGCAAAGTCTGCTGAAGCAGGTGGTGTTGACCTAATTATTATTTATAATTCCGGCAGGTATAGAATGGCAGGCAGAGGCTCATTGGCAGGGTTAATGCCATATGGTGATGCCAACCAAATCGTTGTTGAGATGGCAAGTGAAGTCCTTACCATTGTTAAAGATACCGCTGTCCTTGCAGGTGTATGCGGCACAGACCCTTTTAGAGACATGGATGTATTCTTGAAACAGCTCAAGGATCTTGGATTTTCAGGTGTTCAAAATTTCCCTACAGTTGGATTGATAGATGGTCAGTTTAGAGCAAATCTAGAAGAAACCGGTATGGGATACGATCTGGAAGTTGAGATGATTGGAAAAGCCGGTGAATTAGATTTATTCACCACGCCATATGTTTTTAATGAAGAGGATGCTGTTAAAATGGCCAAAGCAGGTGCAGACATGTTGGTCGCACACATGGGCCTTACCACGAAAGGGACTATTGGTGCAAAAACTGCTTTAACTCTGGATGATTGTGTAAAAAAAATACAAGCCATTCACGATGCAGGAAAATCAGTAAATCCAGACATCTTGGTCATCTGCCACGGTGGTCCGGTATCAGAACCTGAGGATGCACAATACATACTTGAACAAACAAACGGCGTTGTTGGTTTCTTTGGTGCTTCCAGTATTGAGAGGCTTCCTACAGAGGCTGCCATTAAAAATCAAGTGGTTCATTTCAAAAGCATAAATATTAAGTAATCCATACTGTTAAAGGAGCTGCCTCAAAACTAATTCTCCGTTTTGAGACAGCTCCTTTTTTAATAATCCAAAATTTCAACTGTACCTGTTTCTCCATTTATTCTTACCATTTGGCCGTCTTTTAATAAATCTGTTACAGATGGAATACCGACTACAGCGGGTATGCCATATTCTCTTGCAACAATCCCACCGTGGCTGAGAGGGCCGCCGTACTCCATAATCAGACCTTTGGCTGCCATAAAAAGTGGTGTCCATGCAGGGTTGGTACTCTCTGTTACCAGGATTTCACCTTCTTTAAGTTCAGAGGTATTTGGGTCATAGACGGTTCTTATACGGCCTTCATAGACCCCAGAAGATAGGGATATCCCTTGAAGCACTTTACTGTTTGTATCAAATTTGTGTGCTGAATAATAGGTTTCACCTGTATTCAAAACAATTCGCGGTATGCTGTTTCTTGTCATTTCCTTTTCATATATTTGTTTATTCTTGTTGACGATCTCCCTTGAGATTCGTCCACTTAATATATCGGCTTTTCTGAGGAAGAAAATGTCTTGGGGATCATCCATTAAACCCTGTTGCTGATAAGCTTCACCAACGCCTAACATCACCGTTCTTGCTGCATCTAAAGCTTGAATGATATTAAATTTAGGATATTCTCTCATACCTGCAGCTCTTCTATAGTCAATCATCCACTTCTTCATTTTTTTAGCTTTTCGGATTCCTTTTTTGACTTTTACTGCTTCATATACTGCTTCAATTAAAGCTTGAGCTGCTTCAGCTTTTTCTTGCACTTCTGCAATATTTCTTTCGTACATTTTATCTTTCATATAAGATTTGATGAGATTGAGCAGGTATTCAGGGTCTTCTTTCCACCTTCTGTATCCAAAATCCAGTTCTACGGTACTTCTATGACCAAATTTTGATAGAAAACTTTTCATCTTTGGATCATCGGCTGTCGGTTCCAGCCCATTTTCATCAAAATACCTTGCAAGTTGATTCAGTTCCATTCCAAGTTCTACTGTAATACACTCCGGCAAAGCATAGGTGAGTACATCCAGGTTAAATCTATCACCAAACATCTTGCTAAGTTTTTTTTCAATCTTAGTATAATTATTGAGCTCAATGGCGTAAAAAGCTTGTTTTTGAGTCAATAAAAATACCTCTAGCATGGCATGAGCACAAAATTCTACTTTTTCTTCCACCGTTTTCAGGTACACAGCTTCTTCAACAACCTTTTGATAAAATTCTTCTCCAAGCCTTCGCATGGCATTGTATCTTTCACTTGTTTTGACTTTTCGTGCAGTTTTATAATTTTTCAAAGAATGAAAACCATATCGGATAATCCCCCATGGTATTTTGAACTTTATACCTTGATTCTTAAATGTTTTCCCATGCTTTTCAATCATATAATCCATGGTATCTTTAAGGGGTAAATCGGCTGATGAAAAGGCTTTTCCCAACTGTTTAGCAATCAAATTACTGGATAAAAGGTAGGTCAGATCGATGAAAAGCCTTCCACCTGCGTATTTAACAAAGTCATCCGGTACTGGTTTTTTTCTCATCGTCATGACATTAATAACAGTAGGAAACATGCCGCCGTATAGATCAGCACCCAAAGGGGTAAAAGCTTCTTTCATACCTGACATTACAGAACTTGCTGCCAGATACGCCCTCAATTTCCCATCTTGCTGGAAAGCATCAATGGGAAACAATGTTGTGATATCCCTTGACTGTATCATATAGAGCAGGTCTTTGTCATCAATGGCAAACTCTATGTCTTGAGGACAACCAAAATAGTTTTGTACTTTTTTAGCCTCCTGTGCAATCCCTTTAATATGATTTGGTTTTAAACAACTTATTTTTTGCAATGCAGGGTCTACAGCCAAATATTCAATGCCTTCGTCGGCATACCTGCATAAAACTTCCTTTATTGCAATCTCTTCTTTTATGATTTTGCCGGTTTTATGGTCTATTGTATATTGATCAGGGTTGACCCTTCCGCTGACAATAGCCTCTCCCAGACCATAAGCTGCATTCACAAGGATTTCAGATCGAATACCGGTTACCGGATTGGCCGTAAAAATAACGCCTGATATCTTTGATTCAATCATTTCTTGGACGACTACAGCATGTGAAAATTCGTCGGTTACATCATATCTGTTTCGATAGTCAATAGCTCTTTCATTCCAAAGGGAACCCCAGCACATGACTATTTTTTCTATTAGGTCTTCATGGGTTACATTTAAATAGCTGCTGTATTGTCCGGCAAAACTCATACCGGGCAGATCCTCCACTGTTGAACTGCTTCGAACAGCAGCTCGCCCACCGGGTATCTTGGAAAATGCTTTTAAAAGGTTATTAATCAGGTCATCTGTCATTTTTTCTTTAACAAATAAAGCTTTTATGGCTTCTGATTTTTGGCTGCTGGTGAAATCTTGATTCAAAATCCTAGTAATTTCTACTCTCAAGCCATTCTTATCTACATAGGTGTCATAGGCATCTGTAGTAATGACAAAACCGTTTGGTACTTTCAAGCCATCGTTATACATTTTGCTTAGATTGCGGCCTTTGCCGCCCACTAATTCAAAATCTGATTCTTTAATTTCCTCAAACCATTTGAACATTATCATCGCCTCCCTTTCATTTTAGAGTTATTATCTCTCTGATGTCATGCATATAGTTTAAGACAGTAGATTTTACCTTTATAGATAAATCTTTTAAACCAAGTTCTCTGTTAATCATTTCTTCAGTAAATTCTAACTGATGGATAAAGGTTTTGCTTAAATTTTTTTCTTTTTTGAACAGTTCTTTTCTTGCCAACCTGTTGATCTGCAGCATTTCTCGAGCCCAAAGCTCTGCAAGTGCCTCCGTGTATTTTACAGTAAATTCACCTTTCTTTGTTCCATCCCCAATGATCTCTGCATATACTCTGGCAGTCAGCTCATTAAAGTCCCGCGTTATCTTTAAGATAATGGCATGATTGCCCTCAAAGGAGAATAGTTTTTGTAATTTGGTCCAGTCTTTCACCTGTCCTTCTTTGTAGTGATGAAAGGTTTCAAATATTTTGTTGAATAGTTCTACCGATGACCCTTTATGGTCATTTATAACTGTATAATAACTTTTTTCAATCTCATTTAAATAACCTGCAGTAATGGCTTCTAGAATTTCTTCTTTTGAATTGAAGTGGTGGTAAAACCCTCCACGTGAGCTTCCAATTACTTTAATAATGTCTGAAATAGTAGTCTTTTCATAGCCTTTGGTGGTAAACAATTCATAGGATGCCTCAATAATTTTGTCTTTAATGTTCATCATTCATCACCTCCAATCCAAAACCGACAACGTGTCGGTATGTGGCCTCATTATACATCATGATGATATAAACGTCAAATATTTTTTTAAAATATTTTCTCAATAGTCATTTAATGTGATTATTATGTGGGTTATCAATGTCTGATATTCTAAGAAGTTAAAGATATAGATATTTCTAGGTCATTTAGTTGATAACTCTTTGATCCTAAAAATTGTTATAGCCTTAAAGTAATTGCTTATTGTTTAATGTAAAAAAATATGGTAACATATACACAAATTAAAATTTATATAGAGTAGCTAGGGGGGCTGGTACATGCCGGCTGAGATAAAGAACCGTATTCTTTGACCCTATTAACCTGATCTGGTTAGTACCAGCGGAGGGAAGCATATAGTTCAAGTATTTGTATAGCTATTTAGGCAATCCCGTTGGATTGTCTTTTTTAGTGTAAAAAGAAAGGAAGTGTACATATGAAATTGGATACTAAAAAATTAACTTTATCCAGCTTGATGATTACTTTAGGTGTGGTATTAAGTCCTTATGCTGTACCGGTAGGTGTTGCAAAATGCTATCCATGGCAACATCTTATCAATGTTATTTCTGCAATCCTATTAGGACCGCTTTATACGGTTATGACTGCATTCTCTATTTCTGTCATCAGGAATTTTCTTGGTTTAGGCACATTACTGGCTTTTCCCGGTAGTCTTTTTGGTGGATTGTTGGCAAGTATTTTATATCAGAAATTTTCCAAAACCTATTGTGCTTTTATAGGCGAAGTTATCGGAACTGGTCTTATAGGTGCCCTTTTCGCATATCCGGTAGCCGTTTTATTCATGGGAAAGTCTCCTGCTGTCTTTGCTTTTGTCATTCCTTTTATGTTGAGTTCCTTTGTAGGTGCTTTAGCAGCACTTATCATATTTGAATTTACAACCATTAAAAAGATCATCACACAAAGAAAACTTAACTGCTAAATACAGCTCTTAATAATTTTAGCTATACATGAACAGATATAACAAAAAGAAAGGAAGTGTACTATGAAATACACGACACAAATGGATGCCGCAAAAAAAGGCATTATCACCGATGAAATGAAGGCCGTTTCCGGTAAAGAAAAAATATCGGAACAAGTCTTAATGGACCGCATTGCAAAAGGAACGGTTGTTATCCCGGCAAACAAAAATCATAAAAACATTAACCCGGAAGGCGTTGGCGAAGGTCTTCGTACAAAGATTAACGTTAATCTGGGTATATCAAAAGACTGTTACGATATTGAAAATGAGTTGCAGAAAGCTCAAACAGCTATTGATATGAATGTTGAATCCATTATGGATTTAAGCAACTACGGTAAGACCGAAGAATTTCGCAGACAGTTAGTCAAAATGTCTCCGGCTATGATCGGCACCGTTCCGGTTTATGATGCTCTTGGCTTTTATGAAAAGGAATTAAAGGATATTACTGCTAAGGAGTTTTTAGATGTGGTGGATAAGCATGGACAAGACGGGGTTGATTTTGTCACCATCCATGCAGGCATTAATCAAGAAACCGCTCATACTTTTAGACGGAATCCAAGATTAATGAACTTAGTTTCCAGAGGCGGTTCTTTGATGTTTGCTTGGATGCAATTGAATCAAAAAGAAAACCCCTTTTATGAATATTATGATGATTTACTGGATATCTGTGCAAGGTATGACATTACTATTAGCCTTGGGGATGCTTGCAGACCAGGCGCAATAGCAGATTCAACGGATGCCAGCCAAGTAAAAGAACTCATCGTCTTAGGAGAGTTAACAAAAAGAGCTTGGTCAAAAAACGTGCAGGTTATGATTGAAGGACCCGGTCATATGGCAATCAATGAAATAGAGGCCAACATGTTATTGGAAAAGAGACTTTGCCACGGTGCTCCTTTCTACGTATTAGGCCCTCTTGTTACGGATATAGCACCCGGTTATGATCACATTACCGGTGCTATTGGGGGCGCTATTGCCGCAGCAAGCGGTGCTGATTTTTTATGCTATGTTACACCGGCCGAGCACCTTAGATTGCCGACTTTAGAAGATATGAAAGAAGGCATCATCGCCAGTAAAATTGCAGCACATGCAGGTGATATCGGCAAAAAAATACCTGATGCCAGATCATGGGATAATGAGATGAGTTATGCACGCCAACAGCTGGATTGGGATAAAATGTTTGAACTTGCTATTGATCCTGACAAAGCAAAAGCTTATCGTGCCAGTTCAAAACCTGAAGATGAAAAGTCCTGTTCCATGTGTGGAAAAATGTGCGCCGTCAGAAACCTTAATAAGGTTCTAAATGGTGAGGATATTAATATATTGAGAGATTAAATTTTGCTGTTCAGGTAAGTATAAAGAAAGGGTACTATCTCACAATAAAGTGATACGGTACCCTTTTCATACATATTTATATGAACTGTTTTATTTTTATGTTATTCATTTGTCGAAACCATATCTTTTAGTAAAATGTTCTCAATAACTTTTGCAACACCGTGGTCATCATTGCTGGGGCATGTTAAGTCTGCTTCCTTTTTCACATCATCAACACTATTTTCCATTGCCACACCTAAACCGGCATATTGAATCATACAAATATCATTGTAGTTATCCCCGACTGCTATTATTTCCTCAGGTGAAATATTATAAGCATCTGCTAAAAATTTTACCCCTTCACTTTTGGAAGTGCCCTCAGCTATTATGTCATATGAAACCGGATTGGATGCAATAAGCGTCACACCCAAACCATTAATATCTTCTCGGAAGGCATTGATATTGGTATCTTCTAAGACAGTAATAGAAAGTTGGTCAATCGCACACCCTTCTTTCATATATGGCGCTATATCAGAATAACCACAAATATTTTTAGTAGACTCATCACCAAACATTGTGGTGTAAAAAGTATAATGGGGGTCATCAAAATGAACATATAATACACCATCTATGTTGGGTCTGCAGTATATTTTATTTTTTTCACATGCTTTAATGATCTTATATGCGTTATCTCTACTAATGAGTTTACTATAAACCTCTTCTCCTGTTTTGGTATCCACTATGGTTGCACCATTACTACAGATCAAATGCGTATTTAATCCTAATTTTTCTATAATGTGTGCTGCACCGCAATACTCCCGTCCTGTTGCCAGTACTACTATTTTACCGTTTTCCACTGCTTTTTCTACTGCATCGCATATTGCATCATCCAGTTGATGATTTGAATTGAGTAATGTTCCATCTATGTCGCTTACGAGCATTTTGTATGACATATATTTTCCCTCCTTATATCTCAAGTGTATAATCACTCATTATACTCCGTATTCAGGGCGGCCACGGATAGCCAGCCCTAAGTTGACCTAACAGCAATCTTTGATTTCGTCTTCGAAACTGCCCATTTAAAAAAGCAAAAAACAACTCCTATTATATCATTGTTTTTTGCTTATATTCATCTATTCACTTAATTATTTTTATTCTTTGCAAATAAACAAGTTGGTGCCTTTAAATTCACTCACATATTTTTCGTCTAAGCCATCATCTGTGATGATCATATCAAAATCACTTCCGTCAGCAAATTTAACAAAGGATCTTTCTCCAAATTTTCTGCTGTCAATTAAAAGATAATTCTTTGCAGCGGATTTCATCATGACTGCTTTGTTCTCACTCTGAGAAGCATTTGGAGTTGCAACCCCGCCTTCACTGCTATAGGTATTGGCTCCTATGAATGCCTTGTCAACATATATACTACTGAGGATCTGAGTTGCAAAAGCACCCACTGCACAATGGAATCCTTTTCTCAGATCACCTCCGATTAGGATGAGTTCTATATTTTCATATTCCTCCATCATAAAAGCTATCTCAATGTCATTTGTCACAACCGTAACGCTTTTCGTATCTTTTAACAGCTTTGCCAATTGATACGTAGTCGTTCCTGTATCAATGAGTATGATATCGCCATCTTCAATCAGCTCAAAGGCAGCTTTAGCAATTTTCATTTTACCTTCAACATTCTTGACCTTCTTTTCTTCCGACTTTAACTCATATCCAATATGCTTATTATAGATTGCACCACCGTGGGTACGTTTAAGCTTTCCTTCTTTTTCAAGTTCGTTTAAATCATTCCTTATTGTCGCAGGAGAAACATTAAACAACTCGCTCAATTCCGGAACGACTACCTTTTGATTTTTTTTAGCAATATTTAAAATTTTTTCCTTTCTTTCTTCTGCAAACATTATGTTGGATTCCATTTGATTACCTCTTTATTCATTTTTCTCATAGGTTACATATCATATCTTTTTAAAATCTTTTTATCATTATTGCATATTTTTCTATTATTATCTAGTCCTCAATTCATCCGCAATGGCTTTACATTTTTCAAACAAATCTCCTACGATATCCATGTGAAACACTTCACTCATGACTTGTGTCCAACCATGTATGAAATAAATCCATCCATCTTCTATATACAAGTTTCTGCTGTCTTTTTGAACACTTGCTTGATTCATAAAGTCCAGTTCTCCGCGATAATTGAACTCCCATACCAGTGAGTCTTTAGGAAAAACACCCTTATCCGTAAAGGGAGATCCCGGAATATCTTTCCCCATTCCCGTAGCATTAACAATGAGAGATTTCTCTTTAAGGGATGCTAAAATATTGTCGGCAAGTTTGGGTTCAGGTGTCTTAATGTATTCTATATCAGCATCAGGGTTAATTTGGGTAAGAACTTTTTTTGCTTTTTCTAATTTTTCTGCACTTCTATTGGATATATATATTTTGGACGGCATATTATCGCTGTGCTTTTTATCTATTAAGTATGCCGCTATTGAAACACCGCTTCCTCCTGCACCTAATATGAATGCCTCTCCACCATTGTACCAATAGTTCTTGGAAATAAAAGTTTCAAGTGCTAACCCACTGGTAATAGGATCCTTAGCATGACCGCATAATTTACCATCTTTTTTTGATATGGAAGAAAGCTCCCCAAAATTTTGAGCATATGGATCAAGATAATCAAACAGGTCTTTACATGCATTATACAGATTGATTTTATGTGTCGTCACCAATGCGCCAAGGGACAGCTCATCTTCTTTTATAAATTTTACAACCTCTCTATAAATATCAGGATCAACATTCAACTCAATGTCGATTCCTTTGATAACAGTATTTTTGAATCCCAACGCCTCTGCCCATAATGGAAAAAGTTTCATTATGGACGACTGTGTCGTAGTAACCCCTATAAAATACATTGTAGGTTGAGTAGCCTTACTTGCTAGTTTCATAAGTCCTCC
Organism: Clostridia bacterium; assembly: GCA_028279945.1. Lineage (GTDB taxonomy): Bacteria > Bacillota > Clostridia > Peptostreptococcales > JAAYPU01 > JAKSCF01. Next base: position 30,308 of record JANQMT010000080.1, on the reverse strand, counting down.
TTTTTAGTTCTCAATAGATAGTACGCTTTTAGGATTATCTATTGTTATTTCATTCATTATCTTTTCACTTACTTCATTGCTTTGCAACAAGGGTATAAATTCTTCCAGGATATAATCCAGGCCTATCTTTGCACCATAGCTCTTAAGACGCGCTCTGGTCGTGTCAAGTCCCATAAGGATATGTTTAGAAAAGCCTGCCTTGATCATCTCTTTTATGATTTTGACTTCATCTTCATCACTATGGTATTTGTATCTTCCAATGGTATCGTACTCCAAAAAAGCACCCAGTTCACATATTTGCTTATGTACGCCTAAGTTATCGGTTCTTCTGTCTACATGAGCAATAATAATCTTTCTTGGGTCAACACCTTTGTTAATGAAAAATCTCACTACTTCTACGCCATATGCACCTTTTTCTGTATGGCATTGTATCGCTGCACCTGTTTTTTTTGCACAATGGGCTGCTGCATCAAATAGTGCTCCATATCTTCCTATGATGCCATTTGATTCAATGGCTACTTTTATCATCCCTGCACGATAATCGCTTTGAATCTTTGGATAGTCCCGGTCACATTCCAAATACATACCCTTTAAAATCTCATCCATCATAATTTTGGAAAATGTTTCGGTGGAAATACTGTGTATCCAATGATTTTTAGGATAAAATATGAGCTTATGAAACCCTGTAGAGGCAATAATATGAATGCCGCTTCTTTGGGAGGCCATGGCTAAATTCTCAACCATTCTCCCACAGCCAATGGGTTGAGCATCCACTAAAGCATTCCCTCCTGCGTTTTTATAGAGGACTAATTCTTCAGTGGATTTTTCTAAGTCATCTATCCATAGGTTATGGTCTAAAAGGGAGGAGAAGCCTTTTCTTAGAAAAATGTGCTCATGACATTGGCAATATCCAAGTTGGTGTTTATCTATTTTTCCTAAAATGGTTTGTATCTTCATTACTTTACTCGCCTTTCAAATCCGTTTTCTTTCAAAATATCATAAGGCCCAGAGTCATGCTGACCAAATGATCTTGGCGTTATTAGCACCTTCATTTAAATTCTCCTTAGCTCATTTCCATGCCGGATTATCCACTATTTTGGGTTTACCGTCTTCTTCAATCACTAGTTTTCTGTAACCCTTACTCTCAATGGTTCCATAGTCATGACCGGCATCTGCTCTAAAGACAAAATAAGTGACAAGAGGTTCTTCGCCGGTATTGATACTTCTATGGGCATATCTTCCAGGTACATAGACTGCCGAACCTGGTGTTAATGCTTTTATATCCCAATCTCCTTCCGGATTTTCCATCATCATAATCCCCTGCCCGCTGAGGCAGTAATATACCTCAGCAGTATCCAGTATTGTGTGAAAATGGCCCTTTGTCATATAGTACTCATCTCCAACTTTTCCGGGATAAACGATACTTGTTCCAAATAGCAGATCACTTTCTCTTTCCGGTAAATCTAACTCATAGAATTCATAAATCAAAGGATCATTTCCTTGCTCTACTTCTTTTTTAAATGCTTCATTATTTTGAAACATGCCTTTCATGTTGGATAGGTAGCGAAATGTGGCTTTTCTTTCTTTACAATCTCCTGTCTGTAAATCAAATATTAATTCAAACGGACTCACTTTCATTTATCTCACCTTCTTCTAGTTATTCAATCTATTTTGCATCCTTCTTTAAAAACCCCTATACCTGACTTTAATCATCAAAATTATCCGGATCAGGGAACGTTCTATTGGCTTTATTCAATTTTCGAATAGCTTTCATATCATCTTTACTTAATTCAAAATCAAACAGCTGAATATTTTCTCTTATGTGTTGTAAGCCGGTTGCTTTTGGTACACTGACAATTGAACGTGTCGTATTATATTTTAGTGCGATTTGGGCCGGTGTTTTGCCATACTTCTTCCCAATCTCTATTAAGGTGTCATTACTCAAAATGAGTTGAACATGATCGGACATTATCGGTGCATATGCTTCTAATTGAATGCCCTTTTCATCACAATACGCTTGCAATACATGATTTTGAAGCTCTACATGACACTCTACTTGGTTGATGGCCGGGATAATTTTTGCTGTCTCTAAAAGTCGATCCATATGATGGATTTGAAAGTTTGAAATACCAATTGCACGAATTTTTCCAGCCTTATATAACGCTTCCATTGCTCTCCAAGTATCTTTTGCTTTCTCATAGCCTCTGTTATGCCAATGGATTAAATATAAATCTAAGTACCCCAGCCCTAACCTTTCCATGGAATCTTCAAAAGCCTTTAGAGTTGTTTCATACCCTTGATCCTCATTCCATAGTTTTGATGTTATAAATAGCTCTTCCCGAGGGATGCCGCTTTCCTTTACGGCCTTACCTACTTGCACTTCATTTCCGTAAATCATTGCTGTATCTATATGTCTGTACCCCTCTTCAATAGCTGTCATTACAGCTTTATAGCACCTTTCATCCGTAGATCTAAAGGTCCCTAATCCTATTACAGGAATTTCAACCCCATTGTTTAAAGTTATGTTTTCCATTTAATCCCTCCTATAAATATTTATTAAATTCTAGTTTTAATATTGCCTTTCATCTATGCACTTTCTTAAGTTTTGCTAATTTAGCATATACATCCTTGAGTCCTTCATAACAATTTTCAAATACCGGTTTTATGTCATTATATATTTCTACATTCTCTTCATTGGGCTTAAGCACATTTTTAATTTTTATAAAATCATGTATGGCATCAAAGGTATCATATATGCCAATACCCACACCGGCAGTAACCGCCGCACCCATAGATGTGGCTTCTTCCAAATAATCCGGCACTTCAATGTTTGTATTATAAACGTCTGCAAAGATTTGACACCAAATTTTACTTCGGGCACCCCCGCCTGTAATGACAAGACTTTCAAAATCCATTCTTTCTCTATAGACATCCAAGATAACATTAAGGTTAAATGCGACGCCTTCCATAACAGATCTCATAATGTCTTTCCTTTGTGTTTCCATTTTAAGACCCACAAAGGCCCCTCTTGCATCCGCATCCCAACGCGGGCTTCTCTCACCCATTAGATAAGGGAGAAAAATGGTTCCATTAGCGCCCACTGTTGAAGATTCAACCATTTCATCGATGATATTATAAGGACTAATATTTTTTTCTTTTCCTATTTGGGTTTCTGCTTTTGCTATTTCATTTTTCATCCAGCTGAGGGACGCACCGGCTGCTTGCATGGTACCACAAGGAACATAGTATCCCGGCACGATATGAGCCCAATTAAAGGTTCTCATTCCCTCATCATATAGCGGCTTTTCTGTTGTCAGTGCATTCCAAGAAGATGTACCCACCGTGCTATAAACGGATCCGGGCTTTATACACAATGCTCCAACCGCAGCCATAGCACCATCTCCGCCGCCGCATACAATGGGTGTCCCTTTTTTCAACCCCGTTAAACTTTCTGCTTCACCGGTTACATATCCAACTATATCTGTTGACTTTTTTAATTCCGGAAGTTTTTCTTTATCTATTCCAGATAGTTGGATGATCTTATCAGACCAATCTAGAGTATTGAGATCAAGCATATTGGTCCCGGATGCGTCCGAATAATCTGTTACGTAATGACCTGTTAATTTTGATATGATATAGTCTTTGGAATTCAGCATTTTATAAGTTCTTTGATAAATTTCAGGTTCATTATTTTTGATCCAAAGAAATTTTGCAAGGGAATAGGATGAACTGGGCTTATGACCCGTTATTCTATAAAAGACTTCAATAGGCATCATGTTCTGCAAAAACTTTTCTTCTTCTTGAGCTCGCACATCAGCCCATATGATAGATGGTCTTAAAACATTCCCTACATGATCTACAGGTAAACACCCCATCATTTGCCCACTGAATGAAACCCCCATAACCTCTTCACTATTCACATTTTTTAATATGTCAGATGTGGTATGGCATACCGCATGCCACCAGTCTTCCGGGTTCTGCTCTACCCAACCATTGTTGAAGTAATGCACATCATAGGCATATACTTTGCTGTCAATCAATTTTCCGGTTGTATCAAAAAGCGTTACTTTGTTTCCAGATGTCCCCAAATCATGTGCTAATAAATATTTAGGCATTCTTTCACCTCATTTATTTTTTACGTATTTTCTCAATGACTACCGAAACAACAATTAAGCCGCCTATTATAATTTCAAGTATAAAGGAGTTGATGCCTAATAGGACGCCGCCATTTTTTATGGTTGCCAATAGGATTGAGCCTAATACCGTACCAATTACACCACCAACAGCTCCGGTAAGTGCGGTTCCACCTACAACAGTAGCTGCAATTGCATCCAGTTCATATCCCATCCCACTTGTTGGAATACCATTTCCAAGTCTTGCTGTCAGCATGATACCACCAATACCAAACAATAATGCACTGACCGAGTAAATACCGATGGTATTCATATTAATTTTGATACCACTCAATCGAGCAGATTCTATATTGCTCCCGATTGCGTAGATATTCCTGCCAAATATTGTTTTCGTCAGCACAAACCAAGCTATTATGATAATAATCATCCATACAATTAATAAGTTTGGTAATCCTAAGAAAGTGTTGGAAGCAAAATCTACAAATTGATCCGGCAAACCTGCAATCATTTTTGCCCCGGATATTAACATGATTAAACCTCTGGTCATGGTCATGGTTCCCAAAGTCGCTATGAAAGGCGGTACTTTTCCATAATGAATAATCACACCATTGATAACACCAATCAATACTGCTGCAATAAGCGCCATCATAATAGATAACCCTATAGGGATCCCCTTTGTCATAAGCATGGCAACGATCATCCCGCTGAGTCCAACCGTAGCTCCCACACTTAGGTCGATACCTCCCGAGAGAATAACAAAAGTCATCCCTATAGCTAAAACCCCATATATTGAAGTGGATCTCAAAAGGTTAGATAAATTATTTACAGTTAAGAATACATCTGATGTAATGGTTAAAAGTATCATTATGACGATAAGAATAAGTCCAATTGTCATTTCACTCGACAATTTAATCAATCTATTTTCTTTCATTTCGATTCCTCCTGTGTACGAAATCAGGCTTTAATTCCTGAAGCAAGTTTTACAAATCGTTCTTCATCTTCATCATTTCCTAGAGTAAATTCTGACTTATTAACAATACACATTTGATTTCCTTCAGATATTACCATTATTCTGTCCGCCAATCCCATTATCTCCGGCAAATAAGATGAAATCATTATGATGGATATGCCTTCTTTTAATAAACCTTCTATTAACTTGTATATTTCTACTTTTGCCCCTACATCAACGCCAACAGTAGGTTCGTCAATAATTAAAATTTTTGATTTATTACTTAACCACTTGGAGAGAACAACTTTTTGTTGATTGCCTCCACTCAAATTTTTCACCAGTTGATGGATAGAGGGTGTTTTTATAGACAAAGTATCTTTAAAATACTTTGAATTCTGTTTTTCCTTTTTGGCATCTATTACGCCGGCTTTTGATATTTCTTTATAAGAAATAATATTGGTATTGGTGCTGCAAGATAGTTCCATAAACAATCCGGTTTCTTTTCTATCTTCAGTCACTAAGCCCATTCCGGCAGAAATCCCTTGACTCGGAGTCTTTATGCCCACTTTCTTGCCTTCTATATATATTTCTCCCTTATCATAATGCTCAGCTCCAAATATACACTCTACTATCTCGGTTCTACCGGACCCCACAAGTCCAAACATACCAAAGATTTCGCCACTATGGACTTCAAAATTTATATCATTAAAAACGCCTTCTTTTGTGAGCCCTTTCACTTGAAGTGTTCTGTTTCCAATTTCAGGTTTTTCAATATGATACATATTTTCCACTGAGCGCCCCACCATTTTTTGAATAATCTCATCTTCATTGGTTTCACTTGTGTTAAGCGTGTCAACATATGCGCCGTCTTTTAAAATCGTGACTCTATCGCTGATTTTGAATATTTCTTCCATTCTATGGGAAATATATATGATCCCAATGCCTTTATTTTTTAATTTAAAAATCAAATCAAACAATACTTCGGTTTCTTCATTTGAAAGCAATGCTGTGGGCTCATCAAAAACAACAACTTTTGAGTTATCTGCAACCATTTTTGCTATTGCAACCATTTCCTGCTTAGCGATGGACAAATCACTTAACTTACTTTTTGTATTGACTTGTATATTCAAATCCTTCAATAACTTTGAAGCATCTTGATGTGCTTTTTTCCAATTTATAAATCCATTTTTAGAGGGTAGACTGCCTAAAAAGAAATTTTCAGCAACCGATAAATGCGGTGCCATCATAACATCTTGATACACTGCACCCATACCTAATGATTTTGCATGTAAAGGCCCTTGTATGACCACCTCTTTGCCTTCAATCATTATCCTGCCTTTGCGCTCATCCTTTTTATGAACACCCATAACACATTTTATCAATGTAGATTTTCCTGCACCATTTTCTCCTACCAATGCATGAATTTCACCAGATAAAACTTGTAAGTTAACACCTTTAAGTGCTTTGACACCTGGGAAGGTTTTATGTATGTCTTCTACTCTTAATAACTCAGCACCACTCAAGTTTTTATCCTCCCTATTACTTTTTTATGAGAAAGTATCAGAGCTCTGTAAAGAGCTCTGATACAATAAATATATTATTTAATCTAGTCTAAAGCACGGGTTCTGGGATCCAGCAATCCTTGACTTGCTTCATCATTAATATTATCTTTTGTAATTAAAACCGCACCGGTATCAAGATATGAAGGCACTGTTAAGCCTGCCAATACTTGTAACCCAAACCCAACGCCGTCATAACCCATTCTGTATGGGTCTTGTACAACAATACCCTGTAGCCAGCCATCCTTCACAGCTTGAACTTCTGCTTCATCTGAATCATAGGCAACGGCTGCTACATCATCTCTGCCTCTCTCAGACAGAACTTTAGCTACTGCGTTCCCTGTTGTATTGTTATCTCCAAATACACCAATAACGTCATCATTTGCATCCAATATACCTTCCAAAGCTGCAACACCTTGAGCCATATCATTGTTGACGTATTGTGTTTCAACAAACTCCAGCCCTGGAGCTATTTCTTTCATTCTATTTTCAAAACCTGTATCACGATCTATAAGTACTTGTACACCTGCCATTGAACTTATAATAGCAATTTTTCCTTTAAGTTCCGCTGCACTTGCCACACCTTGTTTTTCAAGCATTGAAACAACCAATTGATCTGCAGCAGTTGCGCCCCCTGCTAAATTGTCGGTAGCTAAGAAAGAATCTACTTGATCAGTGTTTACCTTATTGTCAACAGTGATTACAACAATACCTTGGCTCTTAGCTTTTTCAATGGCTTTTACAGTAGCGTCTGAAGAAGTAGAAGCAATAACAATGACATCAGGGCCGGTTGCTATTACATCTTCAAGAATTGTAACCTGTTCGTTTATTTCTGCCTCCGTTGCGGGACCATGAGTCGTTACGTTTATGTTTGGATGAACCTTTCCATAATTTTCAGCACCAATTAACAAATACTGCCAAAAATCAGAGCTTGTTGCTTTGATAATGACTGCTACATCAATGGCTTCCGATTCATCAACAACTTCTAATGCCTCTTGTTGCTGACATCCTACAAACGCAGTCATCATCAACGCCATCACCATTACCAAAACCAATAACTTTTTCAAATTTCTCATCACATATCCTCCTCATAGATTTTCATATGATTTTGTTTGTTAAGCTATATTGATAGCTTTTTATATACAATAACAGCAAACAAAAGTATTTGTCAATAGATTATTGCTGATTCATTAAAGATTTATTATGCTTCTAAAATCGCATAATATTTGAAATCACAGGCTTTCAATAGTTTGTTTCCTATTCCTGCACATCTTTCTATATTTCGACGGCATTTTTCATTTCATTTTATTTGTTTTTATTTTTTCTTATTTTAAAATTAAACTTTTTACTATATAAAAAAACCACCGATAGCATCTATAATACTGTTTCGGTGGTTTTTTAACTGTCTTCCCATGTAGATATTAAATTAAATATGCACTCCTATTCTTTAAAGTAATGGCCTGCTGGATAAATTAGAAGTTAACAGGTGTACCATAATATACACATTCAAATAGACTTTCCATTTCTTTATCGTCAATTTTTCTTGGGTTTGAACCGGTACAAGCATCTAACACTGCATTGTGTGATATTCTGCTTACATTTTCTTTGAAATCTTCTTCAGTGATACCGTACTCTTTTAAAGATAGCGGAATGTTCATTTTTTTGTTGAATTCTTTTATCATGTTGATTAAAGCGTCAACCAATTCATCACTGCTGCTTCCTGATAACCCTAGTGTTCTTGCTATAACTGCATATTTTTCTCCACAAACTTTCTTGTTGTAGGCAATAACATATGGCAGGTATATTGCATTTGCACAACCATGCGGAATATGGAAAACTGCCCCTGTTTTATGTGCCATGGAATGGGTAATGCCAAGAAGCGCATTAGAAAATGCCATACCTGCAAGGCACTGGGCTATATGCATTTCATCTCTTGATTTTTCATCTCCTTCAAAAGATTTTATAAGATGTTCTTTTATCATTACGATGGCTTGCATCGCAAGAGGATCCGAAAATGCTGAGCTTAACGCTGCTACATATGCTTCTACAGCATGGGTAAGGGCATCCATTCCTGTATAAGCTACCAGTTTTGAAGGCATTGTTTGAGCCAGTGCAGGGTCAACAATGGCAATATCCGGCGTTAGGTTAAAATCTGCTAAAGGATATTTTATTTTAGCATTGTAGTCAGTAATAACTGAAAAAGCAGTAACCTCAGTTGCCGTACCACTAGTAGATGGTATCGCTATAAATCTGGCCTTTTTCCTTAATTCAGGAATTCCAAAAGGAATAACTGCCTCTTCGAATGTAAACTCCGGATACTCATAAAAAATCCACATTGCCTTGGCAGCATCAATAGGAGAACCTCCGCCTACAGAAACGATCCAATCCGGTTCGAACTGTCTCATAACTTCTGCACCCTTCATAACGGTTTCAACAGATGGGTCAGGTTCAACTCCTTCAATTAATTTTGTCTCTAATCCTGCTTCTTTTAAATATGCTTCTATTTTGTCAAGGAATCCAAATTTTTTCATGGAACCTCCTCCAACAACAATAACAGCTTTTTTACCTTTTAACTTTTTTAACTCATCTAATGAGTTTTCACCAAAATAAATATCTCTTGGTAGTGTAAATCTTGACATTTTAATTCCTCCTTACTCAAATTCTAATGAAGTATGCTTTATTTTTCTGTTACAGGAATATATCGCAATATCCGTGCCAAGATTGTTAAAAAATAAACAAAGTTTTCCTAAAATTTATTTCTCATCACAATAATCCTTAAAACATCACACTTAATATCGTTAAAATAAAAAATTTAAACTATTTTTAAGATTAAACCCCTATTGTTATTACAAGTAAACATCATTAAAAGTGTCATAAAACAGGACATGTTTCATGGTCAATTCGTCCTATTTTATGACACTGTCCTATTACTTCACACCTTATATTTTATATTTTTTGATCTTTAAATAAAGCGTGTTCCTGCTTATTCCTAACGTTTGAGCACATTTTGTAACATTTGAATCAAATTTTTTAATACACTCTATAATGGCTTTTCTTTCAAGTTCTTCCAAGGAACCTATAAAAGCTTCATTGATTCTGTTGTTATCATCGGTGGTTGCTTTATCCGGCTCAGGATAGGATACATTATGATGATTGATCTGAGACTTATTAAGTTTAAGGGTTGTTTTCCCTTCTAGGTTGACGATATTCTCAACAAAATTTTCTAATTCTCTTATGTTACCAAGCCAATTGTATTCAAGCATCTCTTCATACAATTTTTTATCGATTTGAGGAATTGGCTTATTAATCTTCACCGCCTTTATTTTTAAAAAACGTTCAATGAATAATGGTATATCCTTTTTTCTCTCTCTAAGAGGCGGCATTATGATGGGAATGACCGAAAGTCTGAAAAACAAATCCTCTCTAAACTTTCCATTTTGCACTTCTTTTAGTAAATCACGATTTGTAGCCGCTATAATCCTTACATTCACCTCAATATATTTATCACCGCCAACTCTTGTTATACAGCCCTCTTGCAAAACTCTCAGAAGTTTTATCTGCATATCAAGAGGCATCTCTCCTATTTCATCAAGAAATAAGGTGCCTCCGTTTGCCAGCTCAAATTTACCCGGATTGCCCCCTTTTTTTGCTCCTGTAAAAGCGCCGTCAGCATAGCCAAAAAGCTCGCTTTCAATTAAGTTCTGAGGTATCGCACCACAATTAATGGCTACAAACCCCTTATCTCTTCGACTGCTGAAATTATGAATGGCCTGTGCCAGAATTTCCTTACCTGTACCGCTTTCTCCACTTATGAGTACGGTAGAAGGACTATTTGCGATGCTCTTTGAATGCTCTATAATCATCTTAATTTCTTTACTGGCTCCGATGATATCATCAAAGGTGTATCTCGCTCTCATCCCGGTATATTTGTTCACCAAATTATATACATTCTGAATATCCTTTAAAGACACTACCATTCCAATGACATTACTTTTTTCATCTTTTATTGGATATACATTCAAATTATATCGCTTATTTAAATTATTGCTTTTTAAAACAATTTCCTCATTCTGAAAATCTTTTCCTGATTTTATATGCTCAAAGATAACATACCAATTACTTAATATGCTTTCAACCGATTTATTGATTATATTTTTTCTCTCCATGTGGATCATTTTGCATGCTATTTTGTTGATGTTCTTGACAATACCTTTCTTATCCACTGCAAAAAGTCCAAGAGAAACCGAGTCCATAATTGTATTCAGATATTGATATGTCTGAATAACTTCTTCATGGGCCAGCTCACTTTTGATCTGATTCTCAATAGAGCGTACGGCCGCTACAACAAGCCCTAACGTATGAGGATGAACTTTATCACTATTTCCTGTTAAATTTAAAGTACCGATTATTTCTCCATTGATATTGTGAATAGGTGCCGCAGAGCAGGTCCATCTATGATATGCCGTTATAAAGTGCTCTTTTGCAGATATCTGTATGGGCATATTTTCCTTAATAGCAGTCCCCATTGCATTGGTCCCTATACTGCTTTCATCCATATAGGCGCCGACTATCATATTCATATCTATGGCTGCATCCAGTATTGCTTTATCTCCGATTGTGCTTAAAATACAGCCCTCTTTATCTGTCAGTACTATAAAAAAACCGGAATCCACTAATAAATCATAAAGTATTTTTAAAAATGGAGTGGCTATCCTCAAAAGCTCTTGATTATTTTTTATCTGTAGGGTTACTTCTTTTCTTGTAAGTATTTTTTTGGACACCACTCTATTTTTATCTACGCCATAATTTTTTGAACGCTCATGGGATCTTTTTATGATTTCATTATGGATTTCATTATTATAGCTTTTATTTTTAACTTCCATATATACACCTCTACACCTCATGCTATTATTAAAACATCGATTTGATAATATTTTAACAAAATATGAAGAACTATTCAATTATTGTATTGTGTTAAATTTCTTTCTGAAACTGATGGGTTTGCCCCATCTTGTAAGCTAATAAAATGATTGATATTTCCTCTTGGGACATTTCCCTTTTGTACATTTTTTCAAATTGTTTTACCAATCCTTCAGCATCAAATATTTTCTTAGGGCGTTTTGTCCTGGATTTGTTAGGAATATCAGCTTGGTTTGGATCATAGGTTTGAGGTGTAATGGATTCGGCACTGATCTTTTTAAATATTTCTGCTGTATAGTATGCATCGTTGAATGCATCGTGAAGCGGTTTATCCTGTGAGATATTCATTAATTTGATAGCCGTTTGCAGGCCGATATTTTTACCACGAGGGGTACGAAAATGTTTTGAGACATGGTCTTGAAGATTAATATATCGTCTGGGAATAAGATGATTGTTGAGTTTATGGAATGATACATTTCTGAACAATTCTGTTATATCCGCCATGCCCCACACGCATAAAATATTATCTTTGCTCTCTATAAATGTCACCAAATCTTTAAATACTATTAAAAAAGGGGCGGCATCAAGAAGTTGACGGGTTGTGATGTTTGTAATTTTTTCTATAAAGGGGTGTACTTCTTTATAAATAGATGGTTGAACTAAAGCATCAAAAGTCGAAAGAGGCTTATGCGATGCATCCATTTTTACCGCCCCTATTTGAATGATTTCAAGAGGACATTTTTGATATGTACTATCTTCTTTTTTATTTTTCTTACCTAAAGGTTGATTAAATTCTAAGTCAAATATAATATAATCCATTAATTCGATCCCCTATTCATCATTTATGTAAAAAAACGTCCTTTAGAAGAATTAAAGCTAAAGTAAACACTCATTAAGATAATTGTTATTTTTCGCATATATAAGTAGATTATTCTTTTTAAAAAAAGAGTAGACCCATACGATCTACTCTTTCTATCCGCTTTAATATATTAGTTATTGTGCTATTCCTCTAAAGCCGCAGCCATTACCAAATCCTCTACCTTGGCCATTGCCTCTGCCTTTACCAAAACCAATACCTAATCGTTCATTGCTGCCTCTGTTTTCTCCCGGAACAGTACAATTAGCCATTCTTTCTGTAATTAATGTCTTAAATGCTTCACCTTGTTCTTCTGTGATTTTTCCATCAGATACCATCTGATGGATTGAATCTATTTTTTGTTCCAACAATTCTTCCACAGTAAGATCAGAAGCGCACAGCATCCTACCGTTTCCTCTTCCAAAAGTAGTATTAGCTGTCTCCGTATCTGCGTCTGCTGCAAAAGCCACTCCAATACTACCTAAGACTAACACCGCGCCCAGTGTTAACGTTATAATCTTCTTTTTTACCATTTTAAGCATCTCCTTTTTTAGAATTTCTTTTTGGATAAGTTTATTATACGAATGGATTATGGTAGATTTGTGGCTATCTATTGTTATAAACAGGAACAATACTATATTGCTATATTTATTTTTTGCTATTGAATTTATAAATTCCTTGGGGTATACTATTTCTTATGTTACCATGCCATAATAATTGACTTTGTCCTATACATTTTTTTATACCATCTTCTTAGAATGCCCTTTCATTCACTCTAAACCAGAATATGCAAACAATATAAAAAATCTTATTCATCTCATTGATTTTTCAATCATTTAAAAGCATCAAAAATCGACAAAACAATCACTAAAAAGGCTTTGTCGATTATTCCAAGTTCATGTAATATTTTATCAACGGCTCTTTTTTTCTAACAATAAGCCTGCTGCCACAGAGGTTGCGGGAATAGAAAGTATTAACCCTATACTGCCTGATAATGCTCTTATTATTTCAGTTGAGATGAGTTCAGTATTTAATATAATAATTAAAGGGGTATTCTTAGCTATCAGAAACAACAACAATGGAATGGAAGTCCCTGTATAAGCAAGAATCAAAGTATTCGTCATAGTCCCCATTATATCCTTACCTATATTCATTCCGGACTTTACCAGATTCATCATATCGGTATCCGGATTGTTTTCTTTAATCTCATTCATTGAAGATGCAATGGACATACTGACATCCATAACTGCTCCAAGGGTTCCTATAATAATACCTGCGAATAGTATTCCTGTAAAATCAAATGCTTTCTCATGTTCAACGAACATCAAAGAAGTCGCTTCATGGCTGCTAAGACCGGAATAGTGGGATAAATCTCCGATAATATAGGCCAGTACCCCTGCTGCTATAACCCCAAAACTGGTTCCTATGATAGTGGCTATGGATTTAGAACTTACCCCTAAGATAATGAATAATGTCAGAACCGTTACAATAATACATGATATAATGGCTGCAAGAATAGGACTATAGCCTTTTAAAATGAGCGGCAGCATAAATTTTATAATAATGATGATGGTAAGGATCAAACTGATAGCAGATTTTGCGCCTTGTTTTTTCCCAATTAATACCAATAATAAAAGAAAAATAATCACTAAATATAGTTCATATTTATCTCTTGCAAACCCTGAGAGTTCAATATCCGGCTTTTCTACACTTTGAGATGCATCTATCGTTAGGAGTACTTTATCGTTGATTTGATAGAGCATATTGTAATGATCACTATCATGATAAATGTTTTCAATTATACAATATTTGTTTTTATATGTCCCTGTCAATATTTCTATTTTTAAATATTCCTCATCGTTGTCAAGCAGTTTTTCTATTATTTTACCTTTTTCTATGGTTTTCATATTTCCGATTTCGACACCGGTGTATTTAAAATCCAATACAAAGTCAACCAAAATAATGAGTGCAATAATAACTAAAACCCCAATAAGTATTTTTTTAATCATAAGGTATCCTCCACACATTTTTCTAAAGTAAAATTCATTTTTATATTTCAGCTGAGACCTCTCATGCTCTTTTAAAATGTATTCATGTGGAAAGAAAATATTACACCATGGATTCAAGATTCTGCATTAATAAAAAAACTTTTCATAGTTCTAAATGATGCAAATTATGCTGTTAAGGGTTCTTGTTTCTTTGTCCATGTAGTTGGAATACCCATGATTCCAATGCAAAATCCATAATGAATCAATTTATTTATACTTTTGTAACCTTTTGATATAATATTACTATAAAAAATATTGGAGAAAGAATATGTTTGAACTATCTGTATTATTAGAATTATCCAGGAGTTTATTTAATAAGTTAGGTATTATTATTTTAATAGCTTTTTTATTGTCTCGTTCTACAATCATTAAAAGGTATTTACTTAAATCTGAAATGTCGGTTAAAGACAAAATAACTTTTTCTGTCGTATTTGGCGGTTTAGGGATTATTGGAACTTATTCGGGAATCCATATCTATGATGCTATTGCAAATTCAAGATCTATCGGCGTTATTGTTGCCGGATTATTTGGAGGTCCTTTGATTGGAACAGCGGCAGGTCTTATTGCAGGTATTCACAGAATCCTTATACCCGTGGGAAGGTTTACAGCTTTGGCCTGTGGTATATCGACTATTATTGGAGGTATTATTGCAGGATACGCCAAAAAGTACATTGATAATAAACCTCACAAATGGATTTATGGGATTGGTCTTACTGTCATTATCGAGGCCATTCAAATGGGTATCATTTTATTAATTTCTAAACCCTTTGACCAGGCCTTGCTTCTGGTAAAAATCATTTTTTTTCCTATGGCATTTATCAACTCTTTCGGAACAGGTGTCTTTTTATTACTCATCCAACAAATATTCGAGGAAAATGAAAGAGCTGCTGCAGTGAAAGCTCAGTTAGCCTTAAATATTGCTACTAAAACCCTGCCTATTTTAAGGCAGGGATTGAATGAACAATCTGCCAAAGATGCTGCCCAAATCATTTATGAAACAACCAATTTTAGTGCGGTTTCTTTTTCAGATACTAAAATCGTATTAGCCTTTATAGGAGAAGGCAGCGACCATCATAAAGCAGGTAATCCCATCAATACCGAGATCACGCGGAAGGTCATTAAATCCAATCAATATATCATTGCACAAGAAAAATCAGAAATTGAGTGTGGTGAAAAATCATGTGTTTTGAAGTCTGCTATTATTGTCCCTCTTAATATGAAGGATCAAGTAGCGGGCACCTTGAAGCTATATAAAACCACTGAAAACAGTATTACCTCTTCCGATATTGAGCTTACGAAAGGACTGGGCCATTTGTTTTCCACCCAGTTGGAATTAAGTAAGATTACTTATCAAGAAGAACTGTTGGTAAAAACTGAATTAAGAATGCTTCAGGCTCAAATCCAACCCCATTTTTTATTTAACGCTTTAAATACCATTATAGGCTTTTGTAGAACCGACGCTCTCAAGGCAAGAGATTTGTTATTGAAATTAAGCCACTACTTACGGACAAGCTTTAAGACCAATGAATCTTTTATCCCCCTTAAGCAAGAGTTTGAACACATCGAAAGCTATCTTTCAATTGAAGAAGCTCGGTTTTCAGAAAGATTAAAGGTTATCTATCATATTGACAGCAATATTCAATGTATGGTACCCCCTATGATTCTTCAACCAATTGTAGAAAATGCGCTCAAGCATGGTTTGATGCCCACCAATTCGGAAGGCGTATTGACTATAGAGGCTAAAGAAGGTTCTAAATATGTCATAATAAAAATATCTGATAATGGACTGGGCATGACAAATAAGCAGCTTAATAGTCTATATGATAAAGATTGTAAAGAACACGGCATCGGGATTAATAATGTAAACGATAGATTGATGAGTATATATGGCACTTCTTTAGATATCCAGAGTACGTTAGGAAAGGGTACATCTGTTACCATTACTATACCCAAACAGGAGGATTGATCCATGATTAGGATAATGATTGTAGACGATGAAAAAGTCGCCCTAGATGAGCTTAAGTTTATACTGAGTGCTTATGAGGACATTCATGTTATAGGTGCTTTTACCGATCCGAGAAAAGCTTTGGAAACCATTCTAATAACCGATGTAGACGTGGTTTTTTTAGATATTTCAATGCCTGAAATTGATGGATTTATGATAGCCCAAGCCATATTAAAGTTAAAAAATCCTCCGTATATTGTCTTTGCTACTGCCTATGATGAATATGCTATAAATGCTTTTGAGATCAATGCTGTCGATTATCTATTAAAACCAATACTTGAAAATCGATTGGATTCTACCATAAAAAGAATAAGGGAAAAGATGAATGATTCCGACAACAACCAAAAGGTTGTTAGTCAATGCATCAAAAATCGATATGCCGAGCATCACGTATCTAAAATACCACTGTGGAAAAAGGACAGAATCTATTTAATTGAACCAAAAGACATCACATATTGTTCATGCTCCGGAGGAGAGACCAATATTCATACCAATAACGGTGATTTTATTACCTCAGATTCTCTCAATTATTTTGAAAGCATCTTAGCACCCTACAATTTTTTTAGGTGTCATAGAAGTTTTTTAATTCATATGGACGATATAAAAGAAATTACGCCTTGGTTTAATAACACTTATGCTGTGACATTGAAAAACAGTAAAGAGACTATTCCTATCAGCAGAAGAAAATCAAAGGAGTTTAAAGAGCTTCTGAATTTATAACCATTTATTTGTGAATCACAACCGCTTAGGTTGTGATTTTTGTATTTCATTATAAAAAGTCACATTTTCTTCTATATTTAACTATAATATCGCTATAGTTGATCTTTAAAAATATTTATAGGAGGGATTTTATGGTTTCTTTTTTACTATCTGTATTAGCTCTTATTATTGGCTATTTTATTTATGGTAAATTTGTAGCTAACGTCTTCGGTGTTGATGAGAACAGACCAACCCCGGCAGTAACCATGGAAGATGGCGTAGATTATATGCCAATGGGCTGGAAAAAAGCAATACTTATTCAATTTCTTAATATCGCCGGACTTGGACCAATCTTTGGAGCGGTAGCCGGTGCTTACTGGGGACCGGTAGCATTCATTTGGATTGTTTTAGGCTGTATTTTTGCAGGTGCTACTCATGATTTCTTTGCGGGTATGTTATCTGTAAGACACAACGGTGAAACAATTGCTGAGATTGTCGGTCGTTATCTCGGCACCACAGCAAAAAATGCAATGAGAATTTTTTCAGTTGTACTTCTCATTTTAGTAGGTGTGGTATTTGTTAACGGCCCTGCAGGAATTCTAGAAAATATTACCGGATTTCCACGTATGGGATGGGTAGGTATTATCATCGTTTATTATTTACTTGCAACCGTATTACCAATCGATAAGATCATCGGAAAAATCTATCCTATCTTTGGCGCCGCACTGTTAATTATGGGATTCGGAATTATTTTAGGTGTTATTTTTAAAGGATACGCAATACCGGAAATCCAACTTGCTAACTTACACCCAACAGGAAAGGCTATTTTCCCATATTTATTCATTACCATTGCCTGTGGTGCTATCAGCGGCTTCCATGCAACCCAGTCCCCTATTATAGCGCGTTGTTTACCTAATGAAAAGTTAGGGCGCAGAATTTTCTTCCGCTCAATGATTGCCGAGGGTATTATTGCACTTATTTGGGCTGCTGCAACCATGGCATTTTTCGGAAATACAGAAGCTATATCTCAAGGAGGTTCGGCTGCAGTTGTTGTTAATACCATCTCTCTATCATTACTGGGAACTTTTGGTGGTGCGTTAGCCATTATTGGGGTGGTAGCATGTCCAATTACTTCCGGAGATACTGCCTTTAGAAGCGCTCGACTTGCCATAGCAGATGCACTTAACTTTAAGCAGAGTGCTTTTAGAAATAGATTTATGATTGCCATACCATTATTTATTGTCGGCATCGCCCTTTGCTTTATAGATTTTGGTATCATATGGAGATATTTTGCATGGTCCAATCAAACACTTGCCATGATTGTGCTTTGGGCCGGAGCAGTATTCTTAGCACAAAATAATAAACTCCACTATATTTGTTCGTTACCTGCTGTTTTTATGACAGCCGTAACAACAACTTATATTATGATTGCACCTGAAGGTTTAAAACTGCCAAGCAGCTTTGCTTATCCAACAGGTATTATAATCGCAATCTTAGCATTCATTTGGTTTATGATTAAAAGCTCAAAAAAAGAACAAGCTGCATAATACGTTTTAATTACTTCCTCTAGGCTTTGAAGTCATGACTTCAAAGCCTAGATATTTTTTTAGGTGAATCTTTTGGTATTAATTCAATAAGAGAATAAAATAAATAGATTATTTATAGATATCCACTTATAATAATCATAACAGCATTGAAACAAATGAATTAAAATATTAGGGGGTAATAGAGTGAAAAAAATCAATTGGGCCATAATGGGCGTTGGCGATATTTCTCATAAGTTTGCAAAGTCATTTAAAGGTATTGAGGATGCACAACTCTACGCAGCAGCATCACGAGATAAAAGCAAAGCAGATGAATTTGCTAAAGTTTATGGTATCACTAAAGCTTACGGAAGCTATGAAGAAATGTTAAAGGATGATCAGGTTGATTTAGTTTATGTTGCAACACCTAACAGCTTACATAAAAAACATACTTTAGCCTGTATTGAAAATGGGAAAGGCGTTCTCTGCGAAAAAGCATTTTCTGTCAATAAAGTAGAAGCTTTGGTCATGGCTTCAAAAGCATGGGAAAAAGGCACTTTTCTTATGGAAGCTATGTGGACAAGATTTCTTCCTGCAGTAAAGGCTATTGAAAAATATATTGAAGAAGGTCATTTGGGAGATATTCGATTTATTAAGGTCAACATGGGCTACAATAGACCCCAAGACCCAAGCTCTCGAAGATATAACAATGAATTAGGGGGAGGGGCTTTACTGGATATCGGTGTTTATGCAATGAGTTTTATAACTATGGTTAAAAAAGTATCCCCAATAGAAATTAAATCCTTTGGCAATTTAACGGCTACAAACGTAGATGGAGATTGTCTATCCATAATGAAATACGAAGATGGCAGTATGGCTGAAATGCTCTTATCCATTACGACACATTTAAGACGTTATATTGAAATTATAGGGACTAAAGGGACACTTTTGCTGCCAAGCGTCAATGACCCCAGGTCAGCTGCATTAATTACTAAAAATAATCAAAATGAAGTCATTGAGAAAGATTATGATCAACCTTTCTATACAGGCTTTGAATATCAAATAATGGAAGCCAATCAGTGTTTTATGAATGGAAAAATTGAAAGTGACAGAATGCCTCTTAAAGAAACGATAAAGATCATAAGTATTTTAGATAAAATTCGTGAAGATATAGGTATTGTTTTTCCAAATGATAAAATTTAAAGAGAATTCGTATTTACTGGAATAACTTTTTATTAAGCTATGAATACTAATATCAAAGTGAGGTGTTCATATGAGAAAAAAAGTAGTTATATGTGTATACATATTTGTATTAATACTTTTAATTGGTTTAATAACGGGTTGCGGCGGTCAAGAAGAAGAGCAGAAAAGTGAAAGAGGTGCACCGGATTTACCTGCTTCTTTTGACCAGCTCCAGGAATTGTCTGACGAAATTGTTACAAAGACTATGGCTAAGGGTTGGGCTGAAAGCTTAGATAATGTTAAAGAGTTTCAATCCGCTTGGGCGGACCTTTATCCTGACCTTGAAAAGCAGGGTGTGTCTGAAACCGATGTAGATGCATTTGTTAAAGACTTGAATATTCTATCCGATCTTCTTATTTCAAAAACCTTAAATTTACCACAAAAGCCACCGGAAAAACCTTCTTCTCAGGAAGAAGAAAAGAAGCCGGAAGAAGACTCAGGGCAAGAACAAGAAAAAGAATCTGAATCAGGCGGAGGACAAGAAGGTGGAGAACAAGAAGGCGGAGAAGGCGATACCAAAAAAGATGCTCAAAAAGAAGAAGAAAAAGAAAAGCAAGAGCCAGAAAGCGGAGGTCAACAAGAAGAACAAGACTCAGAGCAAAGTTCAATGACTGAAGAAAAAAAAGATCCTAAAAAAGTTCTTGAAGAAATAGACCCAATTCTTTCTGCTACCAATGAAGAGCTTATTATTGTCAATGCAGCAGTTGAAGTTACACAACATATTCCAAAATTTATGACATCATTTAAAAATCCGGTTCCTCCGGATATGTACAAGCTAAAATATTTAGTACGACATTTAGATGTTGCTTCTAAGCTGGGAGACTGGGAGACTGCATCTGGTGATATGACCAGTTTATCAACGACTTGGTCTTCTCTTCAGCCTAGTGCTGTTGAAGCGGATCCGGATTTGAAAATTCAGTTAAATCAGAGCATAGAGGAAATGAAAGATGTCATTACATCTAAAAATGCAAATCTTACAGGCATAAAGAGCAAATTGGTCATTGAACATATTGATGCTTTGGTAAAAAAAATGAAAGAAGCTGAGGAAAAAGAAAAAGAGAAAGAGGAATAATATGTAAAAGATTTTATCTTAAATGTTACAATCTTTTATATAATCTAAAAATGACAGAGGTAAGATGTCAGGTTTTTTGTCCCCTGTCACCTGTCCCCTGTCACCTGTCACCTTCTTATGTTATTAATAAACCGGACGGCGGTAAGGTCTTCTATAGAATGGTTTTCTCCAAATAGCCACTAAAAGAAGGAACCATAAAAGTAATGCTGCTCCACCACCAAGACTTTGAACATCCTTAGGTTTTATCGGATTTATCGGATTTATTGGATTCACTGGTTTCTCAGGATTTATTGGATTTATTGGTTTCTCAGGATTAATTGGGTTTACAGGTTTTGCAGGATTTACTGGATTTCCAGGTTTCTCAGGATTAATTGGATTTACCGGTTTCCTAGGATTTATAGGCCTTCTAGGATTTCCAGGGCATCTTTGAGGATTTCTTGCAGGTGCTTCTAAAATGCCTTTACATTTATTAATTCTATATTTTATGTCATCAGTAAGAAATCCTTGCATTTGAGATAAGTGATCTAAATTGTTAACATATTGATTGACAACAGTGGGTGATACCTGAGATTTTAAACGTCTGATTTCATTATATATATAGTCATCTGGTTTATTATAATATTCTTGGGCAAATTTTTCTACTTGATTCATTTGCTCTTTTGACAATACAGCCTTATTAATCAAGTATGGAATTTCACTCTTATAGTTTTGTTCCAAAGGTACTCCACCTCCTTTAAAAAAATTCTTCACTAGCATAATATGTAAAATATATAAGAGTGTGTGCTTTTTAAAGGAACTTCGTAAGAAGTTGAACACTCATTAAAAAATCCACCCCTATACCAAAACGGTTGGGGTGGATTTTTAGATTTAGTAAGTACATAAGCCTGATGCTTCTTGTATTCGATAGACTAAAGTTTTAAGCAGGCTCTCTTCTGCATATGTCTCATAATCTACCGTATAGATGCCTTGCTGATTATTCCAGATTCTATTAAAGTAATTTCTGAATTCTGAGGCAATGGCATCGTCCTTAGGTACTGTAATCATAATATTTGTTTCAAGGTTATAATTATCAAGGTTTCTCCGAGTAAAGTTGGCAGACCCGGCTATAAAAGTTATTTTTTCACCTTTTTGTATTGCAATAATTTTTGAATGATATTGTTCTCCGTGGGTATCATACCAACGAATTTGAATCCTATTTTTTGATTTTTTTATGAGTTCTTCAGCCACCTGTTTATTTGGTATCCCGTTTTTTTTATATCCAAAAGCATCCTTATTAGGATCAAGAATGAGTTGAACATGCACGCCTCTTTCGGCAGCTTTTTTAATGCTTTTAATCACTTCTCTATGAGACAGGTAGAACATTCCCATTTGAATGGTGTCCCCTGTCTTCGTTTGTTGAATTTCACTCATAATATGGTTGCGTATTTTATTTTCTGTTAATATTCTTACTTCTGTTTCCTCTCTATTTTCTAATGGGCGATGTTTATATTCTACATCCATTTCATAACCCGAAAACTTTGCCACTGATTTTTCCGTCTCCAGTAAATATTTAATAGGTTCGCCATTCAATTTAAAGGCTATGTTGGAATGATAAGAACTGGCATCATGAGGATTAGCTGATGTTATAAGAGCACCCTTATCCGTAATGAGAACTTTACGATGATTTGCTTTAAAATTTAAGAGTTTTAGTAGGTTTCTAGCATTTACTTTTGGACCGTTGGTTCCAAAAGGATTGTTGATCCATCCCTTTCCTTCTAATCCAAAAGGCTTAATATAGGTTCTCCAATATCCTGAATACAAGGGGTTTGAATCTCTTATTTTGTTGAGCTCAGTGACAATAACGGTTATCCCGTTATCTTTTAGTTTCTTAAACAGTTCATTCTCGAATGCCCCATAGCATGAATTGATTTCATCCGTAATGAAATAAATAGACATATTGGGTTTTTTCTTCTTTTGTTCTATTAGTGCATCGGTAAATCTTTCAGTAGATTTTGGGTATTGAGTTTCTTTGGTGTTATAGAATGGATTATATAGAAACAAATCAGCTACGATAAACGCTTCTGATTCCTGTATCAGTCTTATCTCTTCATCTAGTATTTTTTGTTCGTGGGTAAGTTCACCATCTTTTATATAGGTTAAGTCATAAATAAAGCTGATTTCAGATACACCTGTAACAGGGCTTTCATATGATGTTCCTGCTGGGGCCGAGGTAGTAAAACCAAAAATAATTGGAACCGTTAGAAGCAAAAGAATCATCAAAAAGGTATATTTTTTTATTTTCATATGCTTATAATTATTATTTATTTTCATCGCTTCTCCTATTCTCCCTCCACTCCCTACACCTTGTTGCTACTGTCGGTCGACTCATGTTATAATTGGAATTAATTAGTCGATTCACAGGAATATAATGGAATTATTGTTAAGAGAGTGGTTTATGGATTGTAGTTTACTAAAATTAATTATTAATAAAATTAAAAGACATTATTCTATTTCTTTTGATGGGTATAAACACAATACTATCATAAGAATTACGTTTAGACGTATGTTTGTAAACAATATATCTGAAGTAGAAGATTATATAAAATTTATAGACACTAATGAACAAGAGCTAAAAATATTATATCAAAGCTTCCTAATAGGTGTAACGGGTTTTTTTAGGGATGAAAAAGTTTTTAATTATATCAATGAAGTTTTGCTTCCACAAATGGTTAGAAATAACAATCATGACTTACCCATTCGTATATGGATACCCGGATGTTCTACAGGTCAAGAAGTATATTCTTACGCCATATTATTTTTTGAAGCCATGAAGCATATGGATAAAAATTTCAATATCAAAATACTTGCAACAGATATCATCCAAAGTGGACTAGAATATGGATCCATTGGCAAATATACGGCTGAAGAAGTTGAAAATGTTCCCAAAGAATATTTAAGTGAATACTTTGAAAAAGTAGACGGCCATTACAAAGTAAAACCGTATATACGAAAAAAAATTGTTTTCATTAAACACGATATCATTAGAGACCTGCCCTTTACAAAAATAGATTTGGTCAGTTGTAGAAATCTAATGATTTATTTAAAAAGTGACATTCAATCAAAAATTATCCAAAACTTTTATAAATCACTTAATGAGGGAGGTCTATTAATATTAGGTCAAAGCGAAACAACTAACTTCTGTAAAGATTGTTATTTTACGGTTATAGATAATTCATATAAGATTTTCAAGAAATCAGTTTGTAAGGAAAGGAAAATTGAAATGGTTAACAAGCATAATCAGATCAATAAGCCAAATGATTTTTTAGCATCAAAAGAACAGATGCTTCAATTTAGTAAAATAGAAACTCAATCTTCGAAAATATTAGAAAATATTTTAAGTTATTTAATTCAAACTGGTGTTGTCATGGATGAAAAGCTATCTATTCTTTATTCCTTTGGAAACATGGAACAATATTATAATACCATAAATGGTAAAGCAACTTTGGACCTTACAAAGCTTGTAAAAGAAAATATTCGATTGGCTGTTATCTCTGGCGTAAAAAAATCCAGCCAAAATGGTACTTCTATTAAATATTCAAACGTTAAATATACGGATGACAATAAAGATTGTTATGTCGACATCTCCATCACACCTTTATTTATTTCAGAAAATGAAAAATTATTTATTGCTGAGTTTTTATCTTCTTCCAGTCGAAGCCCCGAAAAAGCAGAGCAAGATTTTAATATTAGCAATGAATCTAAAGAATATATCCGCTTGTTGGAAAATGAATTGTTTTCCGTCAAAGAAGATTTACAAAGCCTCATTCAAGAGCTGGAAAACAGCAACGACGAATTAAAAATAAGTAATGAAAAGCTCTTTGCTTCAAATGAAGAGCTTCAAAGTACTAACGAAGAGATTAATACAGCCAATGAAGAGCTCTATTCCATGAATGTAAAATATGAAAAAAAGATTTCTGAGCTTTCCCAAATGACCAATGATTTAAATAATCTTATCTATAGTATTAATGTGGCTACTATTTTCTTAGATTTAGATTTGATCATTAGAAAATACACGCCAAATACCACCAAGCTGTTTAATATTATCCCATATGACCTTGGCAGACCCATTCATCATATCACCAGTGATTTTATCAATTCCAAAGATATGATGCAGTCCATTGATTATGTGTTAAAGACCGGTAAAAGAACTGAGAGAGAAGTTATTTTGAATGATGAACAGGCCTTTTTTGAGAATGTATTCCCTTATAGGAATGAAAATGATGAATTGAGAGGTGTCATTGTTTCCTATTACAATATATCCGAGCTAAAGAAGGCTCAAAAAAATCTGGTTCAGAGTGAAAAACGTTATCGTGAGCTCTTTGAAAATATGAATTCAGCCTTTGCACTTCATGAAATTATATTAGATGAAAGCGGCAGACCCTATGATTATAGATATATAGATGTTAACTCAAAGTTTGAAAAGGTACTGGGATACAACCGCAGTGATATATTAGGAAAAACCGTTAAAGAGCTATTTCCTCAAATAGAGGAATACTGGATAGAGGCATACAGCCATGTTGCACTGACAGGTGAAAGCCTCAGTATTGAAAACTACACACAACAATTTGATAGACACTATAAGGTTTCTGCCTATTCACCGGCACCGTTTCAATTTGCAACGATTTTTAACGATGTTACCCAACAAGTTCAAACAATGGAAAAAGAAAAGAAAATGAGCCATTTGAAAGAAATGGTTTCCAATGTCAATAAAATTGCCTTTTGGGAAATGGACGCTGTTAATAATGAGCTTAAACCGGATGATCACTGGAAAATATTAATGGGAATTCCAGAAAATAATACTAAACCTTTCTTGCAATTCTGGATGGATAAAGTGCATCCGGAAGACACTTATGTTGTGGACAGTTTTATTAGATTCTGCAATACCCCTTCTAATAACGAAGAATTTGACTACAGTTATCGATTATTTAATGAAATAAAGCAGCGATATATTTGGGTACATTGTGTTGGCATTATAACAGAAAGAAATGAAACCGGATATCCAATGCATATAATTGGCCTTGAACAAGATATCACAAAACAAAAGGACGTAGAAAAAACTTTAGAAGAAAGTAAAAAATGGCTGGAAAGAGCACAAAAGACTTCTAAAATCTCTTACTTCAGGTATGACTTTAATACTCAAAAATATATCTATCCTAAAGAACTTGCTGAGCTCTTAGGCTTTAATGATCCGGTGGATTTAGATGTTTTGATGTCTTCTATGATAGAAGAATATAAGGAAGAATTTAATCGAAGGCTCAATAATCTTTTAAATAACTATGAAGATTTTGAGTATGATTTTGGCATAGAAATAAATAGTGAAATAAAATATATACATGCCTATGTACATATTGTACGGGATAAAGAAGGGGTTTCAAAAGAAGTTTTCGGTATTATGCAAGATATTACCGAAAGGGTTGAAACGCAAAGCGTCAATGAAATGCTTTCTAAGATGAATCAAAGATTACAAAAGGTTAATAATTTAGCCATAACAGCAGGAAATTTACTGATTTGGAATTTTGACTTTGATCTGTTCCCCGACGGAGATCAGTTTTATGTTAGTGAAAATTATGCAGGTATGCTGGGATTAGAAATTGATGAAAAAGGATTTATTAAGACCTGTGACGATCACAAGGCCTATTATCTAGACGAAGAAGGTCAGCAAATGAAAGACATATTGTTTTCTAAAATTGATGCTGCTCTCAATGGTGAAATTGATAGTTATTCTAAAATAGTCGCTAAACATCAGAACTTGAAAACCAAAAAAGTTATGTACTTTGAACATTATGGACAAGTTGAGGAAAGATTTAAAAATGGAAAAGCAAAAACCATAGGCGGTTTTTTAAGGGACATTACTTCAGAATATGAGAATAAAAGAAAAATCCAATTTTTTGCTGAGCATGATTTACTGACAGGTGTATACAACCGGAACTATTTTGAAATATATTTTAATAGTAAAGCATTGGGAAGCTCTTATACCATTTTGATCTGTGATATCGATGGGCTGAAGTTAATCAATGATGCTTTTGGGCATTTAACGGGAGATGAATATTTAAAATTAATTGCCAACATCCTTGTGGATATCTTTGAGACCGGTGCATTAGTAGCACGAATAGGCGGTGATGAATTCGCAGTTATTTCCTATAATACCGATGCCACTGAAATTGAATTAATGATGCAATTGATTAAACAAAGATTAGGCAATCACAAAGATAAAGAGGTAGAAATAAATGTTGATGTCTCTATAGGCTATGAAATTGTTATTAATAATAACAAGGCTTTTAATGAAGCATTTATTATTGCAGAAAATATTATGTACCGAAGAAAATTAAATGAGCGGTCCAGCAGAAAAAGTAATGCATTGGATACGATCATGAGTGCACTTAATGCAAAAACCGAAGAAACAAAAGCTCATTGTGAGCGTCTTCAGGTCTTAGCAAGTGAAACATTGAAAAAATTAGGCTATTTCAGGCAAAGTGACTTAGAGGATATTATGATTTTAGCTAATGTTCATGATATTGGAAAGATTACAATAGCTGAAGAAATCCTATCAAAAAATGGTCCACTGACAGATGAAGAACGCGCAAAAATTATGCAGCATTCTGAGGCAGGCTACAAAATTATTAGAAATATTAATGATTTAGAAGAAATAGCAAAGGGTATATTATATCACCACGAACGAGTAGATGGCAAAGGTTATCCCCATGGATTGAAAGGAGATGAAATTCCCTTATTTGCGAGAATTATTTGTGTCGTTGATTCATATGATGCCATGACATCTGATCGTGCGTATAGGAAAGCCATGTCTAAAGAAAATGCTATACAAGAGTTGATTCGTTGTTCCGGAACTCAGTTTGACCCAATCATTGTACAAGCCTTTTTGGAGGTCATAAAAGATTAGTTTAATTTCTGTTAGGAGCTAAAGAATCGTTATTTATTTTTTAGCTCTTATTTAATATCATAATGAATTGGCAATAATATATAAAAAGCTTATAATGGTAATAGTTAATTGTATTTAGAGGTGATTTAAACTATGAAATGTGCTATATGCGGCATGAAAGTTAATATAAATAATTATTCGCTGAATGCCAGTACACTTATTGAAAAAAATACTCAATCAGATATCAAAAACTGCCCTTTTTGTGGGGTTGATCACTCGTTTTTAATCCATACCGATGAGGTCTATCAAATACCTTCTGATGATTTAACCCATCAAGAACTTAAGATTCTTGATCATGCAGTGAAATTAGAGGTATTCAATGGTGAATTTTATGAAAAGGCTTGTCAATTAGCCAAAAATACAGCCCTGTCTTATCTTTTTAAAGATTTAAGTCGAATAGAGTTTATGCATGCAAAGATTCATAAAGATTTAGGCGGATTTGGTGCATTGCCTACGCTTCACAAACCGGATTATTCTAGATTGGACAGTGATATATTGTTACTGGATGAAGCAGCTAAAAGAGAAAAACACGCCATAACATTTTATAGAAAAAAGAGCAAAGTTATAACTAATCCCATTATTATAAAAGTGTTTCAAGCCCTATCTGATGTTGAAAAGCAGCATGAAATTATTACACTGGAAAACAAAGAGATGGAGAAAAAGTGATCCATTTGTATACACCTAAGGAGGACATATAATGAAGCTTTTTAGCAAAGACATAAGCTCAACTAAGAAAAATACTTTCGTTTTACAGAACACCCTGAATATTGAACTCACCTTCAACGACAACTCTACAATAAGCATTGATCCCAAACATGTTATGGTTTCAAAAAATTTTATTGTAAAAGATACGGTTATAAAAGGCACCCTTAAAAGCATTATAAATCACAGCACTTATAAAGCGTTAGAGATTAACACCTGTTTTGGTGCTATTTTATCTCATGTTAAATTGAGAGACTTTAAGAAAATGGAATTAAAACCAGAAGATGAAGTTTATGTTGGATTTGACAATATACACGTTCATGTATTAGATACAGAAACTTAAAAGAAAATCTATTTTAGTATTTTCAGACTGATTTTATTTTTTAAAAATTAATTTTTCACTATTAAACATCTTTGCAATCACATAGATTAAAAGGCCTGACGTCATAAGCGGTGCTAGGCATGCGGTTACAAATTGGGCCCAAGTGATTTCGAAAGCAAAAATAGCTCTCATAGCTACTGTAGTACCATAAACGGGTATTGCAAATCGCCACAACTCAGGTGTTTGATTTGAAAAAACATTTGAGAAAGCAAGAATAATCACTACCATATATACCGGTACTACTAAAGTACCGGCTTCTTTCATATTTTTTGCAAGCATTGAAGATAAACAAATTAATCCAACGAATAAAAATACAGTTGCTATCATTATTGTAAGCAGCATTAAAAAGTCTTTAAAGCCATATTGTATCACAGAAACTTCTCCTGCCGCCAATATTTGAGGAGCAGTTTTTAATGTAATGAGCATACCTGCAAAATAACATAAGGCCGAGAAAATTGAAATAATACCTAGACTGATGGTTTTTCCCAGTGCAATGTAATATCTTTTTACCGGGGTAACCAGTAAAGTCCCCATTGTCCCCCTTTCTTTTTCTCCTGCAATCATGTCCATACCTATACCCATTCCACCGGAAAACAAGAATAAGGTTAACAGTGCCGGTAAAATCAGACCTATACCTTTTCCTGCCGCTTTCTTCTGATCAAATATATCTTTTTCAGTATTGCCTCTATCAATATCAAAGGCATTAAGATATTCAGGCTTTTCAACTCTTAAGGCTACAATAGAGTTTTCAAACGTATTGAGATAATCCATAAATTGATTATATGCCTTCCGAGAATATTCTTCACTTGGGTTATGGAATGTATTGATATTAGGAATTACATCAGTCTCCTTATAACGCGATACGCTTTGATAAAGATCCTTTTCGAAAACGATTAATAGCTCAGTTTCTCCTATTAATATGTCTTCTTTTATTTTTTCTAGTTGTTCCTCTTTTTCAACTGATAAAATATTAATATCCTCTGCATCTGTTAACATGCTCATAAATGCATTCGGGGGATTTTTTAAATAAACTTTTGAGATATTAGCACTTATATCTTCTTGCAATCTATCTGCCTGGCTTCCCATAATCGTATATAAGATTATGAATATGACAGGTGGGAGAATAAAAGTTGTTAAGAATAATTTTTTATCTGTAAATACGCGCTTTAATTCTTTTTTTATAATGATATATATACTCTGCATCTATTCTTCACCGCCTCTGCTGTCAACGTATAGTTTGAA
>JANQMT010000068.1:0-47622 GCA_028279945.1 Clostridia bacterium | reverse complement strand
CGCTTCTGAGTGAAAATGTGTGCCACTCTTTCTAAAGATATATACTTTAGAACCCAGGCTTAATGAACCGGCATCACAAATCTTGCAAGGTCCATATTTTGTCATCAGTGCATGAGTTAACAAACAAGGAGAATGAGCATCGGAAATGATATAACAGCTTTCTTTGTGATACTTTTCACCTGAATGAGGAAAGACATACACTAAGGTACCTGCATTTTTATTTGACATATCATCAAAAGACATAGGATCCGCCGGCCTTTCGGTTCCTACCCAACCTCTTACAATCACCCTCTGTATTAAGTCATAATCATCTGTAAATCTCATTTTAAAAGGAAGATCAACTTTACATAAAACAACAGCTTCAATCAAATGATCTGAATTCACATTATACTTGATATGATTTTCATGATTTTTTTCATAAATCCCATTAAATAAATATTTATAATGCAGCATCTGAGGCATCTGATTCATATGTAAATTATTACATTTCCCATTCATACGATCCTTAATATTTGACATTAAAGCATCCTGTTGATTTTCCAGCTTCAAGTTGGAATAAGCTTCAACACCTTGTTTGGATACTTCATCTGCTAATATATGCTGCATATATTCTTGCACATAAAAAACTTTCATGATAAAACCAATGGACAGAACAGCAATAATAAAAACAGGAAGAAAAATGGCCGCCTCCACCATTACCGAACCTTTTGTATTTCTCAATCCTCCACCCCCTGAAGCCCTAGCCGTAATCTTGAAGTCCTAACACGGAATTTATAATTCCGATGTAGGTCTCATACAGAAATTCTAAAATCTTGATTTTAATGAGAATTTTTCAGTTCGATTACGCAGCAGGTCTCATGCAAAGAGAAAGAAATTTTGAAGCCCTAACCAAAATCTCTGATTTTGGACGTAGGTCTCATACAGAAACTTTCTAATTTTAATTAGAAAAAGTTTTTCAGTTTAATTTCGTCTTCTCTACTGCCTGATTGGTTAGCGTTTTTCAGTTGAAGCCTTAACACAAAATCTCCGATTCTGCGTTAATAGCTGTGCTGCACTTGAACATCAATGTCTTTTCTACCCAAAGTTTCATTTTGTATATATTCCGGCATCCATTGAAACTTTAAAAAAATATGCTTAATCGAGCTCTCAGCCTTGACTTTACACCCACCAAAATAATACCTAGTCTCAAAATCCTTATAATGCCGGCCTTTCATATTGAGCTGAATCAAGTCTAAAGTTCTATATAACGTGTCTTCTTTTTTTCTAAACAAAAGAAATAATCTAAGATAGTCTTCATAGCAAAACCTATTTATATCAAGCTGCTTTCCTTCATCCTTGTCATCTTTCTTTTTCTTCTTATCAAAATGAATTTTTCCCTGATTATTTTTAACATTTTTATTGCTTGAAAAAACAGCATCTAAAGATAGTCTCCAGTCCTCTTTTGTTTTCATAAATGCAACTTCTTCACCTTCTAATAATTCATCTAAATCCAGCTTAGATTCTGCGGCTGCCCATGCAGATGTGATCAAAAGCTGTGCAAGAAAAGGACTAATTGTTGTCAATGGCAGTGCAGCTTTCAATACCTGCTGTCTCTTTACAGGGTCACTATAAATATGTACCATATTCATTCCTACTCGAAGCAAAAAAAGATCCGATTGAAATCTTGTGAAATTCTTTTTTTCACTGTATTCCCCATAAAGTATGTATTCCACTTCATGTTCAAAAAAACTTTCAGCATTGATATTTTCATTGGTATGATGCTTAAAGAATAATAAGACGTACTCGTTTAAATACAATTTATTTTTTATATGGTTCCAAGACATTTGATGAATGTTTAATCCATCTACAATTCCTGTATCCATAATAGGTTGTGACTCTATACCATATATATGAGTAGGAAGACGTTCATAAATGAAATGATTTTTTAATTCTCTACCATTTATGCCGGCAACAGGCTCATACAGTTCCTCTTTATGATCATATTGTTCTTCAAGGTTCTCTATTTCAAAATAACTTTCAGCGTTTTGAACATCCCATTCAAACTGACCTGTAGAAAAAGGCTCAACAAGAAAATCACTATCATACTGTCGCAATAACTGTCTCCATTGTGAATCATAATTTTCTTTTTCATGTTGATAGATGTTATTGGAATGAATTGTATTTTTCAGTTCTTTTAAAAAAACTTTTATATTAAAATTGTCATCAATGTATCTCCCATAATTATAGGCCTTTTCTTCCAATGACCGGATTACTGATTCGTCTATATACGCATTTAAGAACCGGTCTAAAGCCTTTTTATTTTGAGTAATCTTTCTCTGAGCATCATAAAGACCGGTTCCATATCCAAAATTCACCATTGTACTTATGGTCGCCATATCTTTTTTTATGGTTTCTTTCAGCTCCGATACTATTTTATTGTCACTTTCATCTAAGTATCCATTGACTTCATCAACAAGTTCTTGAATATGCTGTCCGGTTAAGATCAATTCATTGATTGCCTCTAACGCTTCATTACATGCATCTTGACGGTTTTTATAGAAATCAACATATGCTTGAATGTCTTGACTTTCTATATCATTAAAATAGTCTTCTTTCTTTTCATTTATATCGTCCAGCCACTGAATGTATTGAAGCCTCTGCTCTTCGTTTGACTCATCTGCTGTACTTTCCAGGTTGGATAAACGTCTAAAAATTGTCCTTTCTGCACTCCTCAGCCCTTTTAAAGAACATCGGTTATACACATATTCATCAAAATCATCTATATAGTTTTGATTGATATTTTCTAATTCCTTCGGAGAAAATAAATTATTTTCCAACCTTTCTTTATATCCATCTTTTAATAAACCGAATAAGTTTTTGACGTAGCTCTCTTTCCCATCTTGGCCCATAACAATGGATAAACTTTTTACGCTTTTTGAATAACTTCTGAAATTTTTTCCTTTATCATAATACCAGCCATCACTGTATTTTCTTATGCGATTTAATACGTCGTCTAAGTCCTCCAACGCTTTATAGACCACAGCAGCTTTTTCCATTAATATGAGTCCATTTGCAGCCTTCTCCATCTGCTCTACGTTTTTCGTAAAATCACCTAACGCTCCTAATACAGCACGGTAACGCATATACTCCACGATTTGATTTTCAAATATTTTTAAATTATTAAGAGACAAATCATCTGTATTGACCTGAATCCCTTTTAATTTAAAATCATAAAAATCCATATTATTTTGGTTTTCTTCTAAACCTAATGATGGGCGCATCATTCTATTCATGTACGCCGATATTTTTTCTTCCATCTCTTCTTCTGTTAATTCGGTAGCAAACAAACCATATTCATTCTTTAAATTCCGGTCATATTCGGATAGAATAGAACGTACCGCAATATCTGCAGCTCTCTCAATATGTACTCGACCGGTATTGATGCAAGCCGCATCTACCAAAACCCCTGCAAGGATAATAAAACTCAGAAAAATAAGGGTTAGGTATATCGAAACGGAACCTCTGTTGTTCAAACATTTCAACATCATATGATTAATCCAATTCCATACTTTCATATCTTTTTTTTGCCTCTTCAAAGACGTTTTCAAATGCTGAATAAGCTGCATCTTCTAACAAATCAATATTTCGGATATATTCAGCTTCATCATGAATATAAAACTCATCTAAACGCGGTAAGCTTACTAAATTTTTCCCAAGTTGATTGATCATTGGGCTTTTATGCTTTTCTTTGTATGCCATAACAATTTTCGAAAAACCTAATTGATGGTTAACATGGGCTTCTACATCTGCACATGAAACATTAAAACGCTTTATCCAATGATTCATCAGTAATGTTTCTATATTTCTTTCCTTGTTGGTATAAGGATATAAAGTGGCTTCTATTTGCCAATCGTGTTCCCCTTCAATGGTTTCGGAATAATAGCGGCTTCCTTTTTCACAAGTAATATGCACCGCTGATTGCAGAGACGTCGTATTATATAAATTAAACAGTATATAAATCACTCCAACAAGAACCAACGTAACAATAGGGATGACTATAGCAGCCTCCACTAACATGACGCCTCTGTTATTTAATTTTCTTTTAATTAACTTCAAAACTGTCTGCATTTAATTTATCAAAAATATCATTAATAAATCCCTCAATAGAATCTCTAAATAAAAGCCCTACACCAATTGCAATTGCTATTAATATAGCCACTTGCACCATTTCCATGCCTTTTTCGTTTTTTATTGAATCTCTTATCCTTTTTAACATATTGCACCCTTCCTTTTATCAATCATTTTTTATCTTTACATTTCCATGAATGCCGGCGTCATAATGATGATGATCAACACCAGTAATAAAATGACCAGTGGAAATGTTAGTTTTGTCTCAGCCAGTCGACCTAAGATTTCTGCCTTATGCTTACGATTTTCCCATGATTGGGCTGCTTCCAGTTCCAACTTTTGAACCAACGAACTTCCCAAATGGATGTTTTCTCTTACAATAGAAACAAATCGCATCATCTCTTTCACACCGCATCGTTGAGCAAAGCACCTTAACTCTTCCGATAAGGAAGCATGACTTTCCTGAACATTTCTTATAACCATAGACAACTCCTCATATAATGGCTTATGTTTACCATATCTTTTATAATCTTCCGTAATGATTTCTAATGCCGATTCTACAATTAATCCTGCATTAAGGAGCAAAACCAGTTTGTTGATAAATTCCGGAAAGTCTCTTTCGATGTCTTCTTTTTTCTTTTTAATCTCCTTATCCAATCCTTTATATTGAGTTGTTATTAAAAAAAATAATAAAGAAATTAAGCTCACCACAATTACACCGTTGATATTTTGTTTTGGCTTCAACCATTGAATTTGTATATCCTCTATCTGACTTGGCAGTACAACGATACTCCCTTCTGCCCCGCTGGCTATATTGCTTAATAATTCTTCTATCCTAACATGCATTTTTTCTTCTATCGATGCGTATTGGAAAAAGGGTACTACCCTTAATTTTACCTCATAGCTTTGGTTGTTCTCATCTAAAGTCAGTTCTGCCTTTAAAGCCACTTCAACCGGCTGATGCATATTAAGTCCATTGACCTTTCCCGTTGTATCTACCAAGTCCAAATCATTGGAATACCATTGAATTTTCACCTGGGATATTGGGTCATAGGTATATAAATTTAAAGACTTATAAACATGCTGCAAGTCCGTATTCTCACCTGCAATATTTTCACTGATTCTCTGTTTTGTCTCTTCAAACTTTATATTGACTGCTTCTTTCGAAAGTTTCTTTTCCTTTATATTTAACTTAACAGGCTTTTGATAGGCTGTACCCTCTTGTTGCATAACGATTTCAGCATCAATCACTTGGTCGCCTTCTCCTGCTTCCGATCTTTGAATTTCTGAAAACGTTGTTTCACTTAGCACTTGCTGTGTGGTATTGATCGTAAACAGCAAGCTGAATATGAGGCTTATGACGTAAAAACTTGCAGCTGTATCTCGTTTCTTCTTATGGATCAGTTCTGCAAAGTCCTTTTCTCCATAAAGAACCGTCATCTTCTTATTTAAAATGTTATCCGAACCAAAAAATCTTTTGGGAAAAAATCCAATCAAAATATCTGCAACAGGATACAAAACAGCTAAAAAAGTCTCAGGTTTTTTTCTAAAAACCTTCTTTATATTCATAATAAACAGTCCCAGAAGTAAACTGCTGCATAATAATCCTACACTCCATCCAACCATGCCCTATACCTCAATATCTGTAATCTTTTCACTCCACTTATATGAAATCCCTATGGCAATCAGTCCCCCTGTCATCATCAACCGTCCTAGAAGGGTATGATACATTTTATCCAAGTATCCCGGTGACATCAGTAAAATAAATAGTATGACGATAAAAGGCATCATGGTTAAAATACGCGCTTCATATTTCTTTTGAGCAATAAGGCCTTCTATTTCCTGCCTTATATTTATTTTTTCAATAATCATATCCGAAGTCCGTCTCATAACCGCTTCCATATCGCCTCCGGTTTTACGACAAGTCACATACACATTTGTGAAATTCATGATATCCTCTATCCCTGTTCTTTGCGCAAAGTCTAATAGAATAACATCTATGCTTTCGCCGGCTTCTTGGAGTCTTTTAACCATAAAACCGAATTCTTTAACAATATAAGTATCATCGGAATATAGCAATTGAAGGCTTTTATAAGTTTCCGTAACGGCTTGAGGCATTTGCTTACCGGCGCATATGAACGATGATAAGCTATATAGCGCATCAATGAATTGCTCGGATAACACTTTTTTTCTTTTTCTTACATAGCTCGGTAAAAAAAAGCGTTCGCTTAAAAAAGACAACGATGAAAATATAAGTGACAATAATATATTTTGATAAAAAATGTAAGCAGCAATAAATAACGTTATAAAAGATATGGTAAACAATTTGCTTTTTTCTCTTTTTGACATTTGATATTGATCATAATTTTCAGGTAACCCATTTTGCTCTCTTAATGATTTTTTTGTCGAATCAGCCTTTTTAAATAAATATTTTTTCATTATTTACATCGTATCCCCATCATCTTAAGTTTTTCCACTCGCTGCAATGAATGACCTGTAGGTTTTAGTTCACCCACTATATTATTGTCTTCATCAGATTCCATATTAAATTGATATAATGGATTTAATAGTATTTCGCCCTTTTCCATACCAATGATTTCAGTAATCTCTAACACTCTTCTGGTATTATCCATTAGCTTTCCTAAGTGTATAATGATGTCGATTGCAGATATAATTTGCCTCCTTATGGCATCCAGCGGAATATCAGCAGCCATTAACACCATAGATTCCAAACGACTCAGCATCCCTTTGGGAGAATTAGCATGACCCGTACAAAGGGAACCATCATGACCCGTATTCATTGCTTGGAGCATATCTAAAGCTTCTTTCCCTCGAACTTCTCCAACAATAATTCTATCCGGTCTCATTCTTAATGACGCTTTAATGAGCTGCTGAATGTTCACCTCCCCTACTCCTTGAACATTTGCATTTTTCGTTTCCAATTGAACAATATTTTCGATGTTTTCGATTTTCAACTCAGCAGAATCCTCAATCGTAATAATTCTTTCATTATAAGGAATAAAATTAGACAGCACATTTAGAAACGTGGTCTTCCCTGAGCTGGTTCCTCCGGATATAAAAATGTTGTATCTGGCTTTTACCAATTTACTCAACAAATTGGAGGCATCAGGCGTTACCGTATTAAACTCTATCAAATCCTCCATGGTAATGTTTTGTTGAGGAAATTTTCTTATGGTCAAAATGGGACCATTTAATGCAATGTTTTTAAATACTGCATTAACTCTTGATCCATCAGCCAATCTTGCATCTACAATGGGATTTAAATCATTAATTTCTCTATGCACTTTTGCAGCAATCCTTCTGATAACTTCTTCTAATTGTTCTACATCATGAAAGCTTTCCTTTACTTTTTTGATGTGTCCATTTTTTTCTATAAAAATATGATGAATACCATTCACCATGATTTCTGTTACGCTATCGTCATCTGCGTATGGCTGTAAAATATCCAAGTCCTTACGTGTAGAATTAAATACCATATCAATGATTTCTCTTTTGTCTTTATAGCTGATACCGGTTTCACGGGTTACATCCAAAACAATATTTTCTATCATTTCCCGAACTAACCCGTCTGAATAGGATGTATCTGACATTTTAATTTTAGAGCGTGTTTTATGAATACATTCTTTAACCAAAAATCCTTTATCCATCTCATCCCACTTTCTTTATTTAAACAGGATATTTTCAACCATTCTTTTCAGACCATCTCCAAATGGCCCATTAAGATAAATTCCTTTTCCTAAGTGCTCATCTTCACCAATGGTATAGCAATCGGATTTATATTCACTATTGCTGCATCGGTTCATCACCATAATGCTCTTACAATAGAAGTTTAATTTTGAGCTTCCTTCACAATAGTGATTAAATATTTTTTGCTTATGCCGGGATATCTTTGACTGAGTCAATATATTAAAATTTTTGTGGCACATGGAATGAACCATTATATTTTTTTCATCTAAAACACCGGATGTATCCACGCAAATATAATCGTAATCTGTTTCAGAACATAATGAGCTTATAAAATACTGAATTTCATCACTTGTAAGATTCATTAAATCATTATAGCTGCTCTGTGGAACAAAACAATGAACCCCCCATTCATCTCGCCTGATAAACGAATTGATCCGCTTAATAATCTTTTGATCCTCTTTTATAAACAAGTAATAAAGAAAATCTGATAAACTTTTGGATTCTTCGTTCTCTGAAAAAAATGCATTTGAAGATGGAATGCTTTCTAAGTTAAGATAAAGAACCTTTTTTCCATAAGATGCTAAGACTCTGGATATACCAAGAGAAATGACTGTTTTCCCGGTGCCGCCTGTAGCAGAAAAAAAACCGATTAATTTTCCTTCTCCATTTCTATTCTGAACTTTATTACCCGATAAAGCTTCATAATAGTATTTAATGGCTTGTATGATTTCATCGGCTTCCTTATATTTAAATATCATGCCGGTCAATACATTTTCATTTTTCTCTTCCTTAAGTTGATCCACAAGGTAAATGACTATCCCATTGGTGACTTTAATATCATTCATAACCATATCGCTCACAAGAAAAATATCTCCTGTTTCTTGGGCGGCATGGTTTAGCAAAGTT
The DNA here is from genome assembly GCA_028279945.1 of Clostridia bacterium. Lineage (GTDB taxonomy): Bacteria > Bacillota > Clostridia > Peptostreptococcales > JAAYPU01 > JAKSCF01. The sequence goes on along the minus strand of JANQMT010000068.1, from coordinate 38,901 downwards.
TCTTTATCATGAAGAACTTTGACTAAAAACAATTCTTCCGTATTGGTAATATATGTACCTAGCGCTTTACTATAACAACTATCCGTATCCCAAATAATAAGATTCAGCTTATCCAATTGATCACTCCTGTAACAAAGTTAAACCTATTAAACATTTATATTTTTTTATAATATTTGAATATTTTTACATTTAATATTTTACAATAAATTCCTTTATTTTACAATGCTAAATTCAACATTTTTCTACAATTTTTCATTCCAGGGGCATATCCCATATATTCTACAAAAAATTGGGGTTAATATAAGAATATAAGACGTATGGCATACGCCTTATAATTTGAGATTTGACATTAGAAAGTTAAGGCGTATCACATACGCCCTTTGATATATTTATATTTTTAACAGCATGACTTCAGGAAAACAACTTACCTGATATTGATCACATCCGAAGCATTCGAAAAACTCAGGTGCAGCTTTTCGAGATATGGCTTCAAATCCTTGTGTTTTAAAAAAAGCCGGTGCTCTAGCAACCAAATATAATTTTGTTGCTTTAACAGCCTTTAAATAATCAATTACAGTATTCAACAATTTAGCACCTATTCCGGTCTTTTGATATTCGGGCTCTACGGCTATACCATCAATGATGTATTCACCTTCTCTCAAAGCCAAAACACACCCGCCTATCAGCTTCCCAGAATCATCTATTGCTTCCCAACATTGAACAATATCAGTTGTCGTTAAGGGATCATCCTCAGAAAACTCTAAATCATTTCTAATAAACATTTCTACCAATTTTTCATAATCATCTGTTTTTCGTATCAACAAAATATCCACCTACTTTAAATCATTATTATCCTGAATAGGATGAGATAACTATATATATTATTCAACAATAAGATGAAATAGAAATCAAGTTTTTTGCAAAAATAAAATACCTATCATAATAACAGGTATCCATTCATTTTTATAGTCATGTATTGGGGATGGTTGATTTAATAGATCGATAAATGTTTTATAACTTCATCATATTTATGCCTGCTCAATACAGCCTCCTTATTGGAATGAAGAAATGTAATTTGAAAAGATCTATTCCCAACCACATTGATTTTCTTTATCTTGTCCATATTCACTATAAACGACTTATGAGTACGTACAAACATATCATTGTCCGGCAAATCGTTCTCTACTTCCAATAGAGTCTTACTGATGTGATAGGCTTCATCTCGTGTATTTAACAAAACCTCTCTATTGGATTTCTCAAAATAAAGAATGTCTTCTAAAGGAATTAAAGCGATATGTGAACCTTTCTGAACACGATATTTCTTCATTTGTTTTTTCTCAACAGGGACATTGTTATTGACTTTATCATAAAGCTCTTTTATAACTTCTTCCAATCGCTCTACATCAATAGGCTTGAGAATGTAGTCATATGGATGTACGCAAAAGGAATCAATTGCGTACTCCATATAACCCGTGATAAAGACAAATTCCATATTAGAAGCTGTTTTTTTCATGATCTTTGCCGCTTCCAAGCCATCTAAGTTAGGCATATCAATATCCAGCAAAGCCACATCAATAGGATTGTTCCCTATGGTTTTCACAGCCTCCAGTCCATCACTAGCCGTATATAATTTTTTAACACATTTATTTTGGGATAGTATTTTCTCAAGCATTTTTCTTACGTATTTATCATCATCACAAATTAGAACATGCATATGTAATCAATAATTCATCTATTAATGAATTATAACTCTTTCTTTAAACAATCTGGAGCTTCTGGCTCATAAGCAGTAAATAGACACCTTGTGCCTACACCTGTTACAGCAACAAATGCCACTAAGCAAGCAGCCATTGATAATATTTTATGTTTTAACATTGGAAATTACCCCCTTCGCAATTTAAAGTTAGATTTGGTCACCTTATACGCTAGTGGTGTGACAAAGAAAAATGCAGAAAATACCCCTAAAATACTAACTAAAATATATTGATGATAAAATTGGTTGATATAGCTATATACTACTAGTAATATCCAGAATGTGGAGATTACTAAAGATGTTCTTTTTATTTTTTGACGTGTACTTTTATTTTTAATTTCTTTCTTCTCTGTACCTGCGGGTACCCAAAGATAAATCAAAATCAAAGCTTGTCCATAAACTAGTAACGCTAACCATATATGTTTTTGCATCAGTATACCATAAAATTTTCCTATAACACCTATAAAAAGTAACAGTAACACACTTGTAACAAAACACCTTCCATAGGTTCTTTCATGAGAGCCTCCAATAAATGTTCTATGGAAAGAAAATGAAATAAGACCTATCAAAGTATAGCTGAAAGTTCCTAAAAACAAAGAAATAATTAATATTGTTGCAATTTTAAAAAATTCTCCCAAGATAATTTCTAAGCCATAAGACAATACAGCCTCTTTGTCCGAATCAAAATGCAATTCATTACTAATATAAGCTGCTATATTATCCGATAAGTACTTCACCATATTCCGTTTCCTCACTTGGCAATAAAATCCTAAATTTAACGGAGTCCTCTTGAGTTTCCATACACTCTATACTACCATTATATTTTTCTACTATATTCTTAACAATAAAAAGCCCATAGCCTCTGCCCGCAGCACTCTTTGATGAAGTTCCTGGTTCAAAGACATTTTTTTGGATCTTTTCATCTAGTTGCCCTGTATTTTCAATCTCAAACATGAAGTCTTCATTATGATATCCAATGGTAATCTTAATCCATTTTTCTTCTTGATTAGCTACTTCTTCAATGGCGTTTTCTATTAGATTGGAGACTATACTTGAAAGCTCCCACCCGTTAATCCCATTGAGAGCGACTTTTGTCTTACATTTTACATGAAATAAAATACCTTTCTTTTCTGCAATTTCTTTTTTTGTATTAATGACAGCGGTTAAGATAGGGTTGCCTAATCGAACAATTTCATTGGTAATTCTATATTCTTTAGAGATACCTCTCACATATTCGTCTAATTCCTCATATTCATTAAGAATGATCAAAGATTCTATAGATTGAATATGCGTAAGATATTCATGTCTTTGTGCACGTAAAAGATTCAACAGATCTTCTGTATTTTCCATATGCATTTTAAGAAGTTCCAACTCTGTTTCTTTTTTTACATAAGTATTAGCTTTTTTAAAAGAAACCAACATTAGAACTGTAGTTACAGCAATGGCTACGTTAAATATTGGAATACTGTCTTTCACATTTTCAAGTAAAGAGGCATTCATAATGGTAAAATCTAAGATAATTAATAATATGGATTGAATGAGCATGGTTGTCAGTATAATATATTTGTTCTTATTTTCCAAGAATTTCTACCTCTTCACCAATATTGCATAGAGTGAAATTGTTTTTTCTTATGACTAATACCAAAATCAACTCAATTATTTTTACAGGTATTCCATACACCAGTGTGGGGATAAACTTAACATTTAAAAGAGAAAAATCCACCTCATATATTGCTCCTATTCCTGAAACAATTGTAAAGGCTAAAATACCTTCAATAAAAGTACCTATTAATACGGGTACAACAGCTTTATATAATTTGATTTTCATAATAACTGACAATAGTAAGCAAAATAAACCAAGCTGTACAAGAGTATGTATTCCAAAACCTAAATTAGCGTATCGCACAAGTAGTGCCCCAACAGCCTGGATAGCTGCAATCATTAAAACCTTTTTCATTTTAACTTTTATATTACATAAACTAAGACCTAACAAAATTACTAATATTGCTTCGGGAAAAGATAAAAAAATACTGATCAAAATAAAATTCATAAACTCTGACATAATATTTTCCTCCTACAGCCTAAAAATGAATGCAATTCTTCCACATTTTTGCTCTTATTATATCATATTTTGAATTTATTTAGTATTGTTTTTATCATCTTTACATGAACTTAGTACGCACTGAAGCATAAAAATACAAATAAAAATTAATAGCTTTTAGAATATCGTATAGTTTTTCGATTTGATAACTATAAACACTATAAAAGATAAAGTTATAACGGGAAAAGCAAAAATAAAAGTATATATGAAGTCTACACGTAATTTTATGTAATCAAGTTCTAAAGATAATAGATTTACAATTAAAACAATTACTCCTTGGTTTATCGCTGTAATAAAAGAGCCCGACAATATTGAAACACTAGCTTTATATAATTTAACATTTAAAATCAATGAAACTAAAATCCACAAACTGGTCACCTGTACTACGGTATGCAAACCAAAAGGAATATTTAATATTTGAACCAAAAACGCTACCACGGCTTGTATCCCAGCAATCAATATAATTTTTTTTATCTCTACTTTCAAATTAATAAGAATAAAACCTAATAAAAGAATTAATATAGCTTCAGGAAAAGATATAAAAACACTAATTAATACTTTATTAATAAGTAATGACATAGATTTTACCTCCTAATAATTTTCCGTAAAGTCAGAGGCTAACATATGCTTTCATTTTCAATACAATAAACATCATATTTTTTTATTGTTAGAAATATAAAATTTTATATCTTAAGATTTTCTAAATTCACTTATATTAAAGTAAAATTCTTTTTTTTAACAATAAATAGTAACAAGGATGAGAATAAAAGAATAGGAAGGTTATAAATAAGGGATAATCTAAAATCAACACTTAATTTCACATAGTCAATATCTATAAATTGAGTTACTATAGAAAAAAACAATCCTTGTTCTATCCCTTGTATAAATATACCTATTAATACCGGGACACAAGCTTTGTAAAGTTTAATATTCAAAATAATTGAAACTAACAAAGAAATAGTAATCATTTGTACTATAATGTGTAATCCGAAATTAATATTTATTATTTTAGTTGCAAATACTATTATAGCTTCAATCGTGGCTATCAAAATGGTTTTTTTTGTTTCTATTCTCATATTCGTTAAAGCAAAACCTAATAAAAGAATTAATATAGCTTCTGGAAATGATAAGAAAATACTTATTAATGCTTTATCTAATAGATGTGTCATATTTCCTCCTAGGAATTTGTTTTCAGTAAAGAATAATATATACACTTCACTTTTTGTATTTTCATGTAGTATTTTATCAAATGGTGAAATTAAATTGTTATTTATTACATAACAGGCAAAATAATTGACTTTAATAGACTTGAATATACAAAAACAAGAATAAAATTTAGAAAAATTGAACAAAGTCAACTATAAAATAGTAATATTTTTCTTTTTAACAACTAGTAATAATAAAATGGATAAAATGATTATGGGAATTTGGAAAATAAATGTTATCTTAAAATTAACACATAGTTGAGTAGCATCAAATTGTGAAAAAAGAAAAATAACTAAAGAATACAGTGTTACCTGCATGATACCTTGAGTAAAAACACCAATCAAAACAGGAAGCATAGCATGATATAATTTAATTTTTAGCACAAGCGCAACTAATAAACATGTAGTTGCTGATTGAATAATGGTATGTATTCCAAGACGAATATTTAATATATTAACTAAAAAGGCTATTAAAGTTTGAATCAATGCTATCAATATAACATTTTTAATTTTTACTTTCATTCCGGTAAGCGTAAAACCAAACAATAAGACCCATATCACTTCCGGAAAAGATATAAATATACTCAACAGTACAGCATTCGTCAAATCTGTCATAACTTCCCCCCTATAATCTGCTAAAGAAAAAAGTCATACAATTAGTCTTCGGTAACTTAAAATTCTACATCTTCATCCTTTGAAATCAATTCTCCCAATGCGACCAATATAAATCCCACAGCCTGTGCAACAGCACTAATAAAAGCTAAATCTTTTGATTCTTTTTTAACGGCATCTACTAAGATAGCTTGACCTTGAACGATTATTATGCCGCCAATAATTTGTAGTGAGAATTCACCTGTTATAGATGCCGACAAAGCTATAAACTCACCTAACAAAGTCAATTGTTCTCCAAAAAGAATAATCCTTTCCCTTTCCTTGCTCATAACAATTTCCCTTCACTTTTATAACATAAATCCATAGGAAGATAATAATAGTTACTATATTATATCCATACACCCTATGTTTTGACCTATTACAAAGTGAAAGAAAGCTTCAAAAATGACAAAAGAGATATAAAACTATATCTCTATCATCTATCCTTAATCCCTAAAAACCCCTTTAAACCCTTTTGACCCTTTTGACTTGATTATCTCGAATTTTGTACTTGGTTAAGTGTTTAACCTTGTGATTGTAGTCTACTGGATAATCAATTAAAGTTCAATAGGTTTTGTCCCAGAGGCAAAATAAATGTATTCACTGGCACAGCGTATTTTTACTGAAATAAAGTATTAGGCTGTTTTTTATTATTTTTTGCAGTCACAATTTACATTTCCTGCAACAATTTCTTGCCAATCGTCAAGTACATCATGCGTCCAACAATCGTCTGCACCTGCAGCTTCTCTCATAACCAAAGCGAAGATGTAAGATAGCTCTTTGACTGTAGCGCCTGCTTCTAAAGCCCCTTTAAAGTGTTTCAATACGCAAGGCTTTGATCGTCCTTTGATAGAAAGTGCGAAACAAATAAATTGATAAGTTTTTTCATCAATCATACGTTTCTCTTCATAAAGTTTGTCAATCTCATCTAGCTTTTCTGTAAATTCCGGAAAAAATTCTGCAAGCATTCTCATTTTTAAATACCCTCCGTTTTTTTATCCTTTTATTTTGTTTATTTGTTTAAAAATGTTTTTATTTCATCAACTGTTGGAACTTTACCAACAACTTTGACTTCATTTTCTACTACCAATGCCGGTGTTCTCATCACACCATATTTTACAATATCTTTGATGTTTTCTACTTTTATGACTTCTGCATCTAGGTTCAAGTCTTCTTTAGCTTGAATGGTTCTTTCATATAAGCTTTTACATTTTGAACATCCCTGACCTAAAATCTTAATTTCCATCTACTTTCCTCCTTAAATTTATTACACAAAATTAGATTAACTTTCCATCCCATTCGCACGGAATACCCATCTGTTGACACTCACCAAGTCTTTTTGTATCTTTTTCAGCAAAATTAAGCTTATTCAATTCAGTTTCCAGCAAGGTCTTCACAAATGGAAATTTCTGAAAAATATCTTCGTTAATACTATAAGAAACCCATTGTGCCTTTTTACTTGAAACTAATAGTCCGGCATCACTAAGGTTCTTTAAATGCCTTGATGTATTGGATTGAGTAGTATCTAAAGCATATTGAATCTCGCAAACACAAAGTTCTCCTTGATTAAGCAGATTTAATATTCTTAATCGATTTTCATCTCCAATCGCTTTCAACACTTTTATTAACTCCATTATTTTCACCTCTTCATATTACTATATTCGATTATACTCATATACGTTCCAACTGTCAATACAAATAAAGTTTTATTGTAAGTCATCTGTTTCAGCTTTTCTTTTTTTTGCTTTTTCAATCATATGCGCCAATACGAATCCCATGCATATGTAAACCAATCCTAATGCAATGTCAATAAAAACACCTACTTTAAAGTTGGCAACAAATTCATTTTTTTCACTTGGCAATGCTATCAACATATGTATCTTAGACTGATTTGACAATCCCTGAAGCAAATGCAATCCACCTGCGATAAATAGGGCTAAGCAAGCTAACCCTTTTCTCTTTTCACCCCACAAGTATATAGAAGGTACAATAAAAAATCCTACCGCTATAAACAGAGTAAGTATTACTATTACAATAATCTCAAATGGTTTTGCAAATGATTTTATCATATTATGAGACAGTGAAATGGATAGTGAAAGTATAAGTATTCCAAGAACAAATAGTGCTACGCTTCCAACTTTTTTTATTGTGGGAAGGACCTTATTATTTTTGGGTTCATCCTTAATGGAAATATCCATTGTTTCTTCTTCGTTATTCGAGTCTTGTATTTCTTTTGTAAAATAATTTCTATATTGAGGCAGTAAAACAATTACCATAATTGCAAGGTTTATCATGTTTCCGAGAATAGCAGATTGAAATCCATCATATATAATATTGAAGATAATGTTAGCCAACATGATAACCAGACACAATAGTCGTCCAAATCCACTAGCTTTCATGATTAGTATGCCACAAAGAACCCCTAACAGGATAATAACACCCGAAGATATGAGGAATATGCTTCCTTTATCGGCAAATAACTCTGCGACCTCTTCAGCAGGCGCTACTAACAATAAAGATAGGGCTAGCAATCCTAAAATATTGGTAACTATCAAATACCATCCTATAACAGTAATCATCACAGGTCTTTTTTTCATTATAGTCTCCTTAATTTTTTGTAGTAAAATTTAACCTCAAGCTACCACCCCCTTTCATAAGGGAGTCCAGCCATCACTCTACTCGGTATCTCTCTAGTAGACGAGGATGCTTACGCATCCAAGCCCCTAATTAGAACCATACGTGCGCTACTAACGCATACGGCTCTTCACTTTGTATTCATTCACTATCTATAAAACAAACTTACCTTAATTGATGGTTCCAACAAAGGAAACGTTCTTAATAAACCATTCAAGAATGTGTCCATCGTGTAGCTTTTCTTTTGACTACGTCGATTCAACCACTTGAACAATAGCCATCTTGTTTGTTGTAGAAAACTCTTAACTGCATTCGTATTATCTGTAACACCATAATACTGATAATGCCCTCTTAATTTCGCATTCACTACCTTAAACAATTTCTCTAACTGCATTGTTCTGTGATTTTTAATCCATTCTTTCATAGCTTTCATCTTGCTTCGGAATTTCTTCTTACTGGTTTTCACCCTACAGCGAAAGAACTCTTTCTTGCCATTTGTTCCACAATAAAACGTAAATCCTAGAAAGTCAAAAGTCTCTGGTTTTCCTTCGCCTCTTGATTCTCTATTTTCCCTAGCAAATCTTCCAAATTCCAATACCTTCGTCTTTTGCATCGCCAGTTCTAGCTCAAACTTATTAAATCTTTTCTGTAATGTCCTATAGAATTTCTCTGCTTCCCTTTTTGTCTGAAAGCAACACACAAAGTCATCACAATATCTGATTAAGTAGCATTGCCCTTCCAATTTTCTTTTCACAACTCGTTCAAACCACATATCCAGTACATAATGTAAATAGATATTTGCTAATATTGGACTAGCTCCATTTCCCTGTGGAGTGCCTCGTTCGCTGTTGAGATATTTACCCCTTTCCATGATTCCAGCTTTCATAAATTTCTTGATTATATCAAGTAACTTCTTGTCTGCTATATCATGTTCCAGAAATTTCATCATCCATTCATGGCTAACGTTATCAAAGAATCCTTTAATATCTGCTTCTACTATGTAGTTCGTTTTCCTGTACTGTACCATTTCAATAACTTCTCGAACTGCTTGATGGCAATTTCTGTTTGGTCTGAATCCATAGCTTGCATTAAAGAACTTTGGTTCATAGATTTGCATTAATATCTGCGCTATAACGTATTCAACCAGCTTGTCCTCATAACTTGAGATTCCTAATGGTCTTTCCTTGTTACTTCCGTCCTTGGGTATATATACTCGCCTTGATGGCTTTGGTCTATAACTACCCCGCTTCATTCTTTCTACAAGATCCTTTAGATTTTCCTCTAGATTTTCTGTGTACTCATCTTTGCTTACCTTATCAACTCCATACGCCTTATGTCTACTCATTTGTTTATGAGTCGCCAATAACGTTTCTTCGTTAATATAACTCGCTAGATTTTGTACTCTTCCATCTGTTCGGTTTGCTTTTGCAATATTAAACTGTATTCCAAACAATTCATTCAACATGTTTGTCAGCTCTCCTATTCGTCTGCATGTCATGTCCACTGCTTGAAGCTACAAAGTGTCCGCCCCTTCCCTCCATCTGCTTTCACAGGCTTCTACGGTACTATGCGCGGATCGGACTTCCTGCCATACATTTGAATTCCTATCGCATTTCTTTGGTTTGGTTTCCATACCTCATCTCTAAGGATATGACAGGACCTCAGCTGTTCCGATAAAACATTTATCATCAACCTCGCCAAGCTCTCAGACCGGGGGTAGACATCTAATTCTTGCCATTTCGATTTAGATGTTGTTGTCTGCTACGTATGAAAGCGCATCGACCTAATCCCACTAGATAATTATTTCCCGGCTCTATCACTTCACTTTCGTTTCGGCTCTGTTGCTCCCTATCCTACGCTTAAACCTTATGTTACCACTTCGGCTCCAAGGACTCAGTACAAGGCGGTTGGCTAGACCTTCCTTGATAGGCTTTCCCTACTATATTTTATCAGCTTACCAGAGCTTGCAGAACTTTCATTCCGCTTGCTAGGGGACATCAGCTACGCTGATTTCACAGCTCGCACTTCAATATAATTATAACATTATTAAATTAGTAAATAAATGGAAATATTTATTCATTCACTCCATTACTTTGAGCCACATAATTTAATATTATAGAATTTTATGTATTTCAAAATAAATATAGGAGTGATTAATTTGACAGACCTACAACCACAAACCTGTCTTCCACAATTAAATACTAAAGCTCCTGACTTTACAGCTGACACTACTTTTGGTCCAATGAATTTATCTGATTTTAATGGACAGTGGGTAGTTCTATTTTCTCATCCAGGTGATTTTACGCCGGTTTGTACAACCGAATTTATTGCCTTTGCAAGATGCTATCCGCAGTTCAGAGCGAAAAATGTTCAGTTGTTAGGTTTAAGTGTAGACGGTCAATACTCTCACTTGGCTTGGGTTCACAATATATATCGAATGACAGGCATTCAAATTCCTTTTCCTATTATAGATGACTCATCAAGAGAAGTATCAAAATTGTATGGTATGATATCCGATGCATCGAGTCCCACACAAACCGTGAGGGCAGTATTTATTATAGACCCTAAGCAAGAGCTTAGAGCTGTCCTGTATTATCCTCTTACAACAGGCAGATGGATTCCTGAGATTTTAAGGATCATAGATGCTTTACAAGCAACCGATCAGCATGGTACGCCTACCCCGGCAAACTGGTTACCTGGAAAACCTGTTGTTTTACCCCCACCAAAAACATATCAGGAACTCTTACAACGAATCAATGATGGATGCAGCGGAAAATATAACTGTATCGATTGGTATTTGTGCTTTAAGGGAATATAAATTACTTTAACTTGTTTCCAATCTAATGATGACTTATTAGATTGGAAACTAATTTTATTAAATTAAAATAATATTATTGACAAAAGAAGTACATAATAAATATAATGTAATTAAAAGAGAGCCCAGTTTATGGCTGTGCCTCGATTGGTTCCTGAAATTAAACAGTCACTAACCCGACATTAGTGACTGTTTTACTTTTTGATTTAAATTAAAATCTATCGCCAGAATAGCTTAACGGTCTCCTGTATCGATTGATAGTTCGATAGATACTTTATATGACTCCACTCCGGTGGGAACAATTCTCCATAGTAATTATAGCCAAATCGCTCATCGATTAGCACGACGATACCTACATCCTCATCTGTTCTGATGACCCTTCCGGCAGCCTGCATGACTTTATTTATACCCGGATACATATATGCGTATTGAAAACCATTATTTGAGTGCTTGTCGAAATGTTCCTTGATTAGGTCTCTTTCCAGACATATAGATGGTAATCCAACCCCAACAATGACAGCTCCACTTAATTTTTCGCCTTTCAGATCAATTCCTTCGCCAAACATACCACCAAGTACTGCAAAAGCAATTAATGTTTGATCTCTTTCCTCCTGAAAAGTTTCTAAGAAAGCTTCTTTTTCTTCCTCACTTAACCCTCGTTCTTGGAGCATAACTGTTATGGAATCTTGGTCAATGCAGTCAATAAATCGTTCATAAACATCTTCCATATACTGATAAGATGGAAAGAAGGCCATGTAATTACCTTTTTTCCCGTTAATCGTATGATATATGGTGTCCACAACCTTATGATAAGTCTTTTCTCTATCTTTATACTTGGTTGAGACACTGTTGTTAATGAGTAAGCATAGATTGCATGGATCAAATGGTAATTCTAAAGTTAGACCATAATTTTTCTCATCTCCGCCCAAAATATTTGCATAGTAGTCCATAGGCGTTAGAGTCGCTGAGAACAGCACAGCTGATTGAGCATTATCCATGTAATTTTTTAGATTAAATGAAGGATCTAAACAATATATCTTCATCCTCACTTCGTCCTTGAATTTTTCATAGTAGGTGACATACCGTTCATCATATAAATCCACTTTCCTTATAAAGTCATAAGCATCAAAATAGAATTCTAACAATTCGTCCATATGCTCCCACTCTGTTAGTTGAGGAAATATTTTTTCCGTTCTATAAATAACGCCTCTAAGAAGGTCTGCAAAATCCTCAGAATAACTTTCCTCTACCACATGGCCATTGTCTCCACAAGCATGCCTCTTCTCAATCATAAATTGGTTCATCTTATTAAAATAACGATGCAGAGCATCATCCTTATTTTTAAGCTTTTTTTTCAGCTCCAAAATGGCTTTTTTAAACATCACTGCAGAATACATGCTCCTTGCCCGATCAACAAGGTTATGGGCCTCATCAATCAAGAATACATACCTGCCTCCCTCTTCAAAAAACCAACCATTTCCTTCTACAAAATATCTTTTTAAAACAGAGCTTGGATCAAAGGCATAATTGTAATCACAAATAATACAATCACAATACAGACTCAAATCCAGAGTTAGCTCATAAGGGCATACTTGATAAAGCTGTGCATACTCTAATATTACCTCCCTGCTGTAGCTGTGAGTGGTATCTATTAAGGCTGACAGCGCATCATTAATCCGATCAAAATGCCCTTTAGCATACGCACAGTAATGACCATCACATTTTCTCTCATCATTCAAACATATTTTATCCTTAGCTGTAATAGTCACCCTTTTAAAAACAAGCCCTTTTTCTTCTAATAGGTCAAATGCTTTCTCAGCTACGTCACGACCAATGGTCTTAGCCGTTAAGTAAAATATTTTGCCTTGTTGCTTTGATAGGGATTTCACTGCCGGAAATATGGTTCCCATGGTTTTACCAATGCCTGTAGGTGCTCTTGCAAATAGCTTTTCACCTTCCACAATGACTTTATAAACACTTCTCATCAGCTTCCTTTGTCCATCCCGATAGCTTTCAAAAGGAAACTGCAGCGATTCTATACTTTCTTCTTTCTCAGAATTATAGGCAGCCATTTTTTTTGCAAACACTAAATAGCTTTTAATGGCATTCATAAAAAATGTCTCAAGTTCCATTATGTTAAACTTTCTCTGAAACTGTTTTATCGCATTGCTTCCAAGTTCAACATAAGTCAATTGGACAATGATTTCATCAAGCTTATACTCTTTTGCATGCATGTACGCATACATTTTACCTTGTGCCCAATGAACCTGGCTATAATCTTCTTCTATATTCATTATGTCTTGTGTCACGGATTTGATTTCATCAATAATGGGTATTTCACCATCATGAATAATCCCATCCACTCTTCCACTAATTTCTAATGTAATATCCTCAACCATTACAGAATGACAAATCGCCACTTCCACATCATATTGTTGATATTCTTTTGAAAACTTCTTCTGTATTTTCTGATGTGCTTTAATACCATCCACAGCTCGGCTGGAGCTTAAAAATACAGAGCTGATGTCGCCTGATTTTAAGACAAACTCAACCATCTCTCTTACGGATATTTTGATTTTATTGTTTTTCATTGGGTACCTCTTCTAACTTATCTGGTTCATGTAATCCTATTATTATTTAATAAAAAAACAGCTTTTACACTAGCTGTACACAACTTTTAAAATAATTAACAAAATAAAGCAATAATATTGACAAATGAAGGCAATAATAAATATAATATAGATGAAAGATACCTAGCCAGTCATGGCTAGCGATAGAATTTAAAATTATATTTATAATCACTCTATGGCAGTAGAGTGATTATTTTTGTTTTCTTAATAATTATATCATTATAATATAAGTAAATAAATGGAAATTGTCAAAATTATTTGTAATATATTTTTTTATGTCTAATCTTCTTCATTATATTTTTTAATTAAAAGAATAATGGCGCCTACTAGTATTAGAGTAACTGCGATTCCTCCTTCTGGTCCAAATGCTCCGCCTGTAAACCAGTCTGCTCCAACCAGTCTTAATTGAAGAATGCTTCCGGTTTCAATTTGTAAGCCGCTGACTTGCAGTCCAAAAACATTTCCTTGTGCCCAATTCCATGAGCAATGTAACCCACATACCCCCCACAAGTCATTTGTTTTTATAACATAGATACCCAAAAACAAACCAACTAGAATAATATTGAGTATTGCGATGACAGTTACGTTAGGATTTTTTATATGCAATAGCGCGAAAAAAACAGAAGATACCCCCAATGCCAGCCCAATATTATATCTGGCTCCTAATACATTCATCATCCATCCTCTTGATAATATTTCTTCTGTAGCACTTTGTATCATCCAACCAGGCAGAACAATTAAAATACTGCTTATAGACATGAGCCCTACAGGCATTGAAGGATTTTCAACTATTACGGTATGTCGAGTGACGCTTAATAGAAGCATTACAGAAGAAAACATTGCAACTCCAATACCGAAGCCTATAAAATATTTCTTTATAAATCCTTTTTTATAAAAACCAATACTTGATATTTTTCTTTTCTCAATCCATTTTACCCAGAGAAATATTAATATAGAAATAAATATAAAACTGCAAATGAGGTACATCATTAATCTTACTTGAATGGTATCACCAAACTCCCAAATGTTTTGAAAAATTACCCCTCCAAGCATTTGACCCACTATTAAAAAAGCTAATGCCAATACAATAACCAAAATAAAATGGGGTAAAACCCTAGCTTCCTGAGCTTCTTTAAATAAACCCTGTTTTTGAGAAGACATACTCCAACTCCCTTTCCATAGGTGTTGCTGATATCCTGTATAGAAACACAGCTATATTAAATTATACTCATTACTTAGGTATTTTATTGCAAACAAAAAATCTTCATTTAGAAGATTTTTTTATTCTCCAATAATTTTTACTAGTACACGCTTTTTTCTTTTTCCATCAAATTCACCGTAAAATATTTGCTCCCACGGGCCAAAATCCATTTTTCCTTCTGTAATGGCAACCACTACTTCTCTTCCCATAATGGTTCTTTTCAAATGGGCATCGCCATTGTCTTCAAAACCATTGTGATCGTATTGACTATAAGGCTTTTCCGGTGCTAATTTTTCTAAAAATCTTTCGAAATCTCTATGTAAGCCTGATTCATCATCATTAATAAAAACACTTGCTGTGATATGCATTGCGTTACAAAGCAAGATGCCTTCTTGAATACCACTTTCTTTTAAACATGCATTCACCTCTTGCGTTATATTGATAAAAGCCCTTCTGGTTTTTACATCAAAATACAATTCTTTTTTATAACTTTTCATTTTACTTCCTCTCCCCTATCTCCTATCTTCTATCCAACTACCCAACTATCCAACTTCCCCTATCCCCTATCTTCTAATAACATTCTAGAATACAATGGAACATAGGTCAGTACACCGTCTACCCTTTTGCTCTCCATGAGAGAAATCTTATTAATAACAGCAGCCTTTGATACCTGAATGTGCGAAAGGCTCTCCTGTTCTTTAAAGACCACTTGCCTGCCTACGGTGATATGAGGTTTAAATTTTCTGTTTTCTTTTTCATAGCCCCATTGAGATAAAACTTGTTCTAAATCATTATTTATCTTTTCCAGCCGGCTATTACGCTCTATCCCAATCCAAACAATGGATTGATTGCCTCTATCAAATTTTCCTGCTTTATCCATTACGATTTTAAAGGCTGCATTTTGATTTGCGACTACATCTACAGCTTTTTTTAAGGTATTCATTTCATTGGAATTGACTTCACCAATAAATTTTAAAGTCAGATGAATGTTCTTTTTTAAAGTAAAGTTGCCCTTCTTGCTTATTTCTCTAACAATTTTTTGTCTGTCAAAAATATATTTTTTTACTTCATCATTAAATTCGATGGCAAAAAACACTCTAATATAAATCACTTCCTTAGCTAATTTATCTTTTTTATTCTAACAAAAAAAACACTGTATTAATATACTGAATTAAAACAATTTTTAAAAGGAGATGATAAAAATGAGTGTCATTCCTCTTCCTGTACGTACTAGAACCATGTATTTGAAAAAACCAAACCTTGAGGTTTATTATCCCATTGTAGAAGGATTAAATAACAAAATGATTGAACAAAAAATAAATGATCAAATTTTCTACAATGTCAATGATCTTATTCATAAGCAAGGATATCCTGCAGACCCTGATATTGAGGTTATGGGTTCTTACGAGATAAAGACTAATGAAAGAAATATTTTAAGCATCATTATAATTAATTATGCCTATTTCGGAGGTGCCCATGGATATACCATTATAAAACCCCTTACATTTGACATGACAACCGGAAATGTAGTAGCTCTTAAAAACTTGTTTAAAGAAGATAGTGCATATGTAGAAGAACTATCCTCTATCATTAAAGAACAAATCGAACAAAGACATCTATATACTTTAGGAGATTTTAAAGAAATCTCTTCTGAACAAGAGTATTACTTAGCAGACAAATCTCTTATTGTTTTTTTTCAGCTTTATCAACTCGTCCCTTATGCTCAAGGGTTTCCATTTTTCCCCATCTCGCTATACGATATAAGAGATTTAAACAGCGAACAAAGCATATTAAGACGTTTACTTACCTTTTATTAAAAAAAAGAGGACTTTTGAAGTCTATATTTTCAAAGTCCTCTGCTTTTATTTTAATGCTTATTTTTTCTTATGCTAATTCCAGTGCAATTTCCATCATATCTGTAAATGTTTTTTCTCTTTCCTCTGATGTAGTAGCCTCATGAGTGACTAAGCTATCGCTTACGGTTAATATCGTCAGTGCATTAGCACCTAACCGTGCCGCATTCATATAGAGTGCGGCTGCTTCCATTTCAACTGCCAAGACGCCCATCTTTGCCCAGGCTTTCCAAGCATCCGGATTATCATCATAAAATACATCGCTGGACAATATATTACCTGCTTTTACAGGTATGCCTTTGCTATCCGCAATTTCTTTTGCTTTAGATAACAGTTCAAAACTAGCAGTTGGTGCATAATTACCAGGTAAATCAAAGTTATGGACATATCTGGAGTTGCTTGAAGCACTTACGCCTAAGATAACATCTCTAACCTTTACATCTTCTTGCAAGGACCCACATGAACCTATCCTTACTAAGTTTTTTACGCCAAACTGAGTAATCAGCTCAAATGAATATATACCTATAGAAGGCATTCCCATTCCAGAACCTTGAACCGAAATCCTTCTTCCTTTATAAGTGCCTGTATACCCATACATGCCACGTACTTCATTGTAGCACATAGGATTTTCTAAAAATTTCTCAGCTATAAATTTTGCTCTAAGTGGATCTCCCGGCATCAGTATCGTTTCTGCAATGTCTCCTTTATTTGCCCCAATATGTATAGTTCCCATTTTATTCACTCCTTTTATATAAATAAATTTAATTAGATACCCTTTAAGCGATGCCCATAGGCACCCTCCCTACAGTACTGTCCCCTGTAACCTGTCCCCTAACTATATGTATCGTCTTAATAATTCTTTTAAAAGTCCTTCAAATTCTTCTTCTGTTTTCATAGATTTAAGGGTTTCTCGGATTTTTAATTTTTGTTCTTCTGAAAGATGTCCAATATCTTCCGGATTTCTTACTACAGCAATGCGTCTGGCCAGCTGAAAAAATTGACGATCTTCAACCGGAAGATTTTCAAATGCTTCTATAACATTAAGCATTTTGCCTTTATCTCTTGTTGCATGTCCTTGGATACCTTCAAGCAAATTGACAATATGATCACTTTTAATCATGGTATCTATTCCATTTAGGTTCTCTAAAAACAATTTTATTTCCTGTACTTTTTCAAAATCTGTACACTCATCAAATTCTTGATTTAATGTATTATACCATATTTCGGAATCTTTTTTGATGACAAAAGTTCTCATCCTAACAAAATCGGGATTGATTTGATTGACCACATCTGCTGTTTCCAAAGCATTTTCAGTAGCCCATCTTCTGCCTCCCAGACCCGGCATCATATAAATAGAAAGCTCTATATCAGCATGCTTCACTTTTATGCCTGCATCAATTTCTTGCTGTTTAGTAATCCCCTTGTTTATAAATTTTAAGACTTCATCTGAACCGGACTCATATCCTGAATGTATTCTGGTTAACCCTGCTTCTTTAAGCAGTTTTAACTGATCTAAAGATAATTTTGACAATGTATCTGCCCTTGCATAGGTTGTAATTCTATTGATTTCAGGAAATTTTTGTTCCAAATAATTTAAGACGTCAACCAGTTTTTCATGCTTTAACACTATTGAATTAGCATCTTGCAAAAACACAGATTTATCAACACTTTTTAACCATTGATAAATCATGATAAAACCATGCTGTTCATCTTCCTTTAATTGTGAGTATCTTTTATTAAGGTTATCTTGAGAGGATTCTGTAATCATGGTTTTAAAGTCATACATAATATCTATATCTGCTTTTATTTCTTCTACTGATCTTGGAGAAAATTTATCGGTTTTATAAAGCATACAGAACTTGCATCTGTTCCACGGACAATTTCTTGTGACTCTTAATAACAAGCTATTGGCTTCACTTGGCGGTCTTATAGGTCCTAATTCAAATACACTCATTTTTTTCTCCTCATTTCACTTATTTTTTATCATCCGGCATATCATTTTTTTTAAATTTTTGGACACTTACTTTAGTTTTCCATCGTCCGGTTAAGTAATAAATAACTACCATGACAGCCCCAACCGTCCAATCGGCACCAATAGACCAAAAGATACCTGCATATCCTATTTTAGCGGATAAAAGCCTTGCCACAGGTAGACGTACGCCCCAAAGCGCTGCAATTGAAATAATCATTGCAGCCATGGTGTCTCCGGCACCTCTTAATATACCCATTGTAATAAACATAATCGATCCGGTAATAAAAAACGGACTCACAATAATTAAAAATTCATATCCAATTTGTATCACTTCCAAGTTATCATTAAACAGTGAAATTAAAAATCTGCCCCATACAAATATGATTAAAATCGTTGCCGCTGCAATCCATAAAGATATTTTTAATGCTGCTGTGTATCCATTCTTCACTCGCTCATTCTTACCTGCACCTAAGTTTTGACCTGTAAATGCCGATACTGCCATATTGATATTCATGGCAGGCATGATACCAAATGCTTGAATTCTAGAGCCTGCAGTATATGCAGCAATGACAATGGTTCCAAATGAATTAATGATGCTTTGCAGAATAATAAAGCTGATAGAAACCAACATCTGCTGTATACCGGTAGGAAAACCTATTCTCAAACTTTCTATCAAAAGTTTTTTATCAAACTGTATATTTTTAAGTGAAAATTTAATCATATCATTTTTCTTATTTAAATATATGATACCTACAATGAAAGAAACCATCTGTGAGATAATCGTTGCCCATGCAGCACCAGCCACTCCAAAATTATAAACCATGATGAATACAATATCTAAAATAATGTTAAGTATAGTCGCTATAATGATAAAATATAGAGGCGTTTTAGAGTCCCCTAGTCCTCTCAATATAGCACTTACCAAATTATACCCTACCATACCAATCATTCCAATAAATATGACCTTCAAATAGGCTGCTGCCTCAGGCAGTACATCCGGTGGTGTTTTAAGCCAAATTAAAATAGGCTTGGTTACAGCTATCCCCAAGAGCGTAATGCCTATGGCCATTATGTAATTGGTTATCATGATGGTATCTATGGTCTTGATGACATTCTCATAATCTTTTGCACCATAAAATTGAGAGATCAATATAGTAGCACCCATCCCAACACCCATCAGCAAAGAAACCAGTAAGAACAAAATGGGAAAACTGACGCCTACTGCGGCCAAAGCCGTTTCTCCCAATACTCTTCCTACAATAATGCCATCTATGGTGTTATAGAGTTGCTGAAGCACATTTCCTATCAGCATAGGAAGCGCGAAAAAAAAGATTAATCTGCTTTCATTGCCTTGTGTTAAATCTTTCATCACTTTTCTCCAATTATTTAGAAAATATTAGTTGGTTATTCTATAATACTACGATCACCCCATAATTTGATGTATATCATGTCTTAACAAATTTTAGTATAAAAAATAATTATAGTCAATATCATGCCAACTATCCCTCTAACTTATTTTAATTTCTCTTTTTAGCTTTCATTATAGTTTATATGCTTCTCCAACTGAATCAATGATATGTTAGTTAATCTTACTTTTTTTAATTTTTATTAATATAATTATTGACTATTGAAACTAAATACAGTATATTATGAGTGTACTATTTGTCATAGTACACATAGCCGCTGCACTATGAAAGGAGGTCAAATATGTTTCAGCTTGATTTAAAAAACAGAAAACCTATATACGAGCAAATCGTGGAGAATTATAAGGAACTGATTATTAACGGTATATTAAAGCCTGATGAAAAAATGCCTTCTGTTAGGGATTTGGCAAAACAGCTTACGATCAATCCCAATACCATACAAAAATCGTATAGAGAATTAGAATACCAAGGTTATATTTATTCTGTCAAAGGATTGGGAAGTTTTGTCTCCGAGCGGTCTGATTCGATAATAGATAGAGTGAAAGAAGAAAATCTTAAAGAGCAAATAAAAAGTTCAACCTGGGAATTACTTTACATGGGTGTAAAGCCTAAAGATCTTGAGATTTTTTTCAAGCATATCATGTCATCTTGGAAAGGGGGAAAACACAATGATTGAAGTAAAAAATATATCAAAGTCTTTTAATGGATATAATGTGCTATCCAATTTAAATCTGACAGTAAAAAAAGGTTCTATATATGGGCTGGTAGGCGCCAATGGCGCAGGTAAAACAACTCTGATTAAACATATTACGGGTGTCTATAAGCAAGATGAAGGGGAAGTTTTAGTGAATCAAGCTCCTGTTTACGAAAATGTACCCATCAAGTCAAATATTGGTTACATATCAGATGACTTATACTTCTTTTCGGCTTATAATCTAAAAAATATGGCCAAATATTATAAAAAAATATATGAAAAATGGAATCAAAAAAGGTATGAAGCAATGCTGACTATCTTTAAATTAAGCGAGACAAAACGTATTAGTAAATTCTCTAAAGGGATGAAGAAGCAAGCTGCCTTTATTTTAACAATGTCTTGTATGCCTGAGGTTTTAATCTTAGATGAACCTATCGATGGATTGGACCCATTGGTAAGAAAAAAAGTATGGAAAATCATTGTTGAAGATGTAGCCGATCGAGAAATGTGTGTTCTTGTATCATCACACAATTTAAAAGAGATGGAAGGTATTTGTGATTCTATTGGCATCTTAAATAACGGCCGAATGGTTTTAGAAAGAGAATTAGATGAACTCAAAACCGATATCTCTAAAATTCAAGTTGCATTTGATTCACATACAGGGACTGATCTAAAAGAAAAACTTGATGTACTTCATTTTGAAAACCGCGGCAGCATTCAGCTTATGATTGTTAAAGGTGACAGAAACCATATCATTAAAGAATTAGAGGCTTATAATCCTTTATTGTTAGATGTACTGCCTCTTACACTGGAAGAAATATTTATCTATGAACTTGGGGGTGACGGACATGAAATCGAAGGCATTATTTTTTAACAAGCATATTATATTAGAAGACTTAAAACGATTCTGGGGAATAGGTGCTTTATATACTTTAATGTTATGTTTGGCTGGGGTTTTTCCTATCCTTATGATTTATGATAATTTAGCGAAACATGGGCGTTATGAAATAACTCGATTTTTAGAAAATGAAACCTTCTTTTGTTACTTATTCTTAATGTCTGCACCTATTGCTGCTGCAGTACTAATATTCAGATATATGCAGCAAAATCATTCCACTGCAGTGATTCATGCTTTTCCATTTACACGAAAGCAGCTTTTTATTAATCACTGTATTTCAGGAGCTCTATTAATACTGATTCCTATTTTGGTTAATACGATCATACTATTAATCATTAAAAAACCTGTATATTCAAATGATATTGTACCAATAGATATTTTTTCTGCCTCAGCCATAGGCAATTGGGCACTGCAAAGCACACTTATTGTCCTGGTAGGTTTTTCTATTGCTGTATTTGCAGGCGTTATAAGCGGCAGTTCAATACTTCAAACCATATTTGGATTTGGGTTTTTATTTATTGCACCTGCAGCTATCCTGCTTTTCATTACTTATTTTCAAAAGTTTTTATTCGGATTCACTACGACTTCAAAATTTGATCAACTAATCGTTAACATATCACCCATTGTGTCAAAAATGGATTCCCTTAAAAACTTTTATAATACGAAATGTATGATATGGTATATTGCTTTAACGCTTATTATGTTTGTCATTTCATATTGGCTTTATACCAGAAGGCAATTAGAGCGTGCCACAGAACCTATCGCTTTTGATTTGTTAAAACCTATATTTAAATATTGTGTGGCATTTTGCGGTATGACCGTATTAGGTCTATATTTTATGCAGTTAGGTGAAAATGAAACATTCAATATGTATACAGGCTTTTTTATCGGCTCACTGGTCTCTTACATCATTGCTGAAATGATTGTGCAAAAAAGTATCTGGGTGTTTAAAAATTTAAAAGGATATTTCATTTTTTTAATCATTGCTGCACTATTCATTGTTTCCATACAGACAGATGTACTGGGATATGAAAAACGCCTTCCGGATATAAGTAAAGTTGAAAGCATCTATATCGGCTCTTCATCTTATAGAATGGACGAGAATTTTGAACCATTAACAACACCTGAAAACATTGAACAAGGATATTTATACCATCAATCCATCATCGATAATCGAAAAGTATTAGAAGAAGAAATAGATGGTTACTATAATTCTGTGTGCATCGGGTATAACTATTCGGATGGTAAGAAACTGGTAAGACAATATCGACTTCCACGAGAATTTGTAAGCCATAACCCATATATGAAAGAAGTCTTTGAATCTGAAGAATATAAGCTAACAACAGACCCCATATTTAAAATAGATATCGACAACATAGATTTCTTGGATATAGATCCTGAATTAGATCATCATCATGAATCTATTCGTATTATCGATCGTAATGAAATAAATGAGTTTTGGAGAGTTTTAAACAATGACATCCTTAATGAAACATATGAAGAACACTACGACAATCTTATAGATTTAGGGCAAGTAGACTTAAGGTGGAAAAAATCCAGAGAAGAAATAACCGATGACTTTGAAAAAGATTATTATTACTATTCCCCTATTATTAAACAATCTTACACCGCAACCATAGAGTGGCTAAAAGCACACGGCTACATGGATAAGATAATTGTGACACCGGAGGAGGTCTCCTATATCACTATCACCAAGTATCTTGACGATAATGATGAAATATATACTAAAGAAGTGGAACAATATAGTTATGATCCTTCTGTTATACCGGAAGCAACAGAACACCTGATGGTTATAACAGATAAAGATTATATACAAACTATTCTAACAAAACTTGAGAAAGCATACTATAGCAAGAAAGGAGGTTATAACGTAACCATAGTGTTAAATCAAGGTGCTGAAAGATATATTCATCACGGTTATTTTGAGCTGGAATCAGCACCACAATTTATTAAAAACTACTTTGATTAAAATTTAATTTTACGATCAACCAAAATGAACCAAATGAAACCAAAAAAGGTTTTGGGCCACTATCACCCAAAACCTTTTTTTTAATATTTCCCAAATCCACTAGCATCTAATGAAATCAACAAATCGTCGCTCTTTTTAGCGGCTATGACCGGTTGGCCTTTAGTCAATGCACTTATTTTATTGTAATTCTCTGGGGTTTTAATCAATTTAAATTCTTGAATCAGTGCTTTTAACATCTGGGCCTGCCCTGCCATTTCTTCACTTGCCGAAGCACTTTCTTCTGATGTAGCCGTATTGTTTTGTGTTACATCTGATATTTGTTCTACACCTTTATTGATTTCTGATATAGCATCTGCTTGTCCATTGGATGCATCTGCAATAGTTCCTACTATATCAACAGCATCCGATATTCCCATGACAATTTTATTTAAAGCTTCTGCAGTATCATTGGCAATTTTATAGCCTTCTTCAACTTTATTAATAGAACTATCGATTAACACGGTTGTTTCCTTAGCTGCTTTAGCACTCCTTGCTGCTAAATTTCTAACCTCTTCCGCCACCACTGCAAAACCTTTACCGTGCTCACCTGCTCGTGCTGCTTCAACCGCTGCATTGAGGGCTAAAATATTAGTCTGAAATGCTATATCATCAATAACTTTTATGACACTTTCAATGCTTTTTGATGATTCTTTGATTTCATTCATAGCAGACAGCATTGCAACCATCTGTTGGTTACCGTTTTGAGCATCTCCTTTTGCATCTATAGAAATTTTATTGGCCTTATCTGCATTGACTGCATTTCCTTTTGTTTTTTCTGTTACTTCTGCTAAAGTAGCACTGATCTCTTCAACTGAGCTGGCTTGTTCAGACGACCCTTGTGACAATGTTTGACTGGTTGAAGCGACTTGGTCTGCACCTGCCTCAACTTGAACTGCGGCTGAATTAATTTCTTCTAGAATGTTGTTAAATTGCTTTAATATGTAATTGATAGATGTTTTAATGGTGACAAAATCACCTAAGTAATCACGATCTATGCCTATGGTTAAGTCCTTATTAGCCATCTGCTCTAATATACCGGATAACTCGTCAATGTATGATTTTATTTGCCCGGTACTGGTTGTTAAACTTTGATTAATTTTATTAAAGTTTTCCGCTATCTCCTGGGTATCCTCATCTGCTTCCGCTACTTCAGTAACAATATCCAGTTGTCCTTTTGCTAAAGCATCTAAATTATCAATTAATTTTTCTACTTCATGGCTTTGGAATTCAGCTTGCTTTTCAGCAATTTCCATTTGTGCTTTTATTTTTTGAGCTTGTTTTTCTGCTTCTCTTTGAGCCTGCTTTATATCTGTTTGATCTTGTATAACTTCCATAGCACCTACCACATTGCCATCTAAATCCCGCATGGGCACACCCGTATAGGATATTTCAAGATCACTGCCCTCCGGATGTGCATCGGTTTCTTCTGTCACACCTTTATTCAATTTGATTGCTTTTGCACATGCACACTGTTCTGTATTACAATGTGATGTATTGAACAAATTAGAACATTGCAGCCCGCCTACCTCTTCTTGTGCCTTCCCGGCTATAGAAGCCCCGGCAGCATTTAAATATCTTATTTTCAAATTATTATCCAACATCATAACAGGCATTGGTATATTATCGATATGTTTTACAAAGACATCTACGATAATATTCATTCTTTCTATAAAGGTTTTGAAACCTCCTTGGAATTTGCTTTCATCTGCTCTTGTATTCAGTTCGCCTTTAATGGTCGCTTGTGTCAAAGCATTTGCTTCAGACGCAAGTGCTCTAATACTTTGTGTGACCACCCTAAAAGAATCTGTTACTTGGCCTACTTCATCTTTTGAAACATAGTCCACGTCAACCTCCAAATCGCCTGAAGATAACCTTAAGGCAGCATCTTTTAACATCACGATGGGTTTACTTATGGCTCTGCTTATTATAAAAGCAAGGAAAATTGCTGTAATGCCACTTAATACTAATAGGATTCCCATTCCTATCATAACGCTTTGTGATGTTTCCGTATTGCTATAGGAAGTATTTTTTGCCCCTTCTACTTTTGTAACCAATATCTCTTCCATTAATTCTTGTAAAACCGTACCGGACTCTGCAGCATCGCCATTAATAATCCTCACAGCTGCCTCATCATTTCCTGCTTCAATATTAAACACAGCAAGATCTACTTGATCAAAAAATTCAACTAATGTTGAATTGAATTTATTAAAAATCACGACTTCTTCTTCCGATATAAAAAGAGGTTCAATTCTTACAACATCATCGAGTAATTCTTCCTTTACAGCTTTTAGTTCTTCTATTGTTTCATTTCTTTCTGCTTCATTTAAAATTGAAATCTTATTTAAGGCAACACGAACCGTTTTAATGTCCGAAGTCATCTCACCCATTTCACCTAAAGGAACTGTATAATTTTCATATAAGTTAGTACCATTATCATCCAGCTCTTTTAAATTATAAATACCTACAATACCTACAACAAAAGTTATTAAAGTAATAATCATAAACCCAATCATTATTTTTCTTGATATCTTTAAATTTTTTAACATTGCCCAACCTCCATTCATCTTTAAGGATCCTCAATGCCATATATACCCACTTTTTGATTTAGCAAACATCACCCAAAAAAATCATTTGACATCTTTCGACATTGATGTCAACTTGCTTATCGAATTATCCTGAAAAGTTTACAATGTTTTGATTTTTTTTATTAAATTTATGATAAACTAATAAAAAATCAAATTAATTCTGAAAAAGGTACTCAGGTGATAAGATGGGGATATCCAAAGAAAATTCGCTTTTGACGTCAAAGCCCGAAAACTGTTCATCCATAGAAAAAGAGAATAACGATGAACAGTCCAACTTTTTCTATAACTTATTGGAAAGCATTCCTAATCCAATCTGTTATAAAGACACTAATTCTATTTTTCGCTACTGCAATTCTGCTTTTTGTAATCTAATAAAAAAAGAAAAAAAAGATATCATTAATCATTCTATTGATGAATTGGATGGTGCCAATGAGCGTTTAATAAATACCTTAAGTTCAGGTGATTTGGCACTACTTCAAACAAAAAGCAGCAAGTCCATTGAAGCCAAGATGAAAAATTCTAATGGTGAATATAGTCATGCAATCTTTAATAAAGCAGTCGTTCTTAACGATGACAACGAAGCAGAAGGCATCATAATGATTATTAATGATATTACGGAACAAGTGAAATCCAAAGAAAAAGTAAAACGGCTTAATCAATTAAAAGATATTGCTTTAGATATTAATAATTTCATTATGGAGAAAAACAGCCTGGAAGAATTATATGACTCAATCTTAAAAAAAATCCTAAATTATAACGATCATGCTGACTTGGGCTGCTTAATATTAAGGGATAAAGATGATACTTTTACAATTTCAGCATCCGTTGGTTATTCTGAAAAAGATGTAAAAAGATTCAGCTTTAAACTTAAAGAATCATTTCAGTGGATAACAACTAAGGGTAATATTAAAAATACTATTATTATCAACGATTTACAAGAAATTTTTAAAAAGCACAACATTCCTTCACTTAATTCGGCTGAAGGTAGAAAAGTTCATTCTTCTATTAGCACACCCATTATTATCGATGGGGAATTATACGGTTTGTTAAATATCGATAGCTGTCAAAATTATGTTTTTGATGAGAATGATTTGTCCATGATGGAATATCTTCGCAGTCAGTTAGTGATTGCCATCAGCAAATTCCAGCTTTATGAAAGTATTATATATCTTTCTGAGCACGATCCCAAAACCAATCTTTATAATCGAGGTCACTTTGACAAATTATTTGAAATCGTTAGAGAGCGTGCCGTTAGATACGATGAAAATTTTTTAGTGGTCTTATTTGATTTAAACGGCCTAAAAAAAGTCAATGACACGCTAGGACATCTTGCAGGAGATGAAATCATTCTACATTTTTCCAATACGCTTAAAAACTGGATTCGAACTTCTGATATTTTAGCGCGCTATGGTGGAGATGAATTTATAAGCATCCTGTTTCATGCAGAAAAAAATGATGTCTTAGATCGGCTGGAAAAACTGAGAATCCAATTTGAAGAAAACCCTATAGAATACGAGGGCGAAAAAATCATATGCAGCTTCAGCTATGGCATAGCAGAATTTCCTCACCATGGCACCACTTACGATAAGCTGGTAGAAGTTGCAGATACTCAAATGTATTTGTATAAGAGGTATTTGAAAAAAGGGCGAAAATAATGAAGGAGCGATTGTATTCGCTCCTTCATTTATCTTAGTTTTAATTCAATTTAATCGTAAAAATCATATTCTTTACGATGATTTTCTTCTACACATTTTACTAGTCTATCTGAATCATCCGTATCGTAAAAATATCCTTCGATATCTGCATCATCAAAATAATTTTCATCTTCAATTTCATCATATATATCTGCCATAAAATCCTCTATGTCGTCTTTATCTAAGTCCTCCCACTCATCATCATAATCATCCAAATCTATATTGATATAAAATTTAATATCATCCTCATCTCCATCTAATTCAATATATAGATCATCGTTATCAATGTCATCAAGTCTTCCAAAGTCGTTATCTATGAGCTTTTCGTTGAGTTCATCTTCAATGTCTCCCACATCATTTTTACCTTCTACCGGTTTTCCTTCAAATGATGTATAAAATTCCGCCACAGTCCTAGAACCGTCCTTTACAA
Source organism: Clostridia bacterium (assembly GCA_028279945.1). Classification (GTDB taxonomy): domain Bacteria; phylum Bacillota; class Clostridia; order Peptostreptococcales; family JAAYPU01; genus JAKSCF01. The sequence continues at coordinate 10,332 of JANQMT010000068.1, read as the reverse complement.
ATCCTCTTATATCAGCATCATCGATGTTATCCTGAATCTCTTCACAAACATTTTTATAAATCGTCTTTCTCCTACCTGATGAAAGATCATCCTCCCAGTCATCTTTGTCCGTATCAATTTCTACAACCACTTTGTTATTTTTGTAAGATAAACTATATTCTAAATCAACATCATTATATTCATCATAATCATCATTTAAATCATCTTCAATGTCATCTAATTCATCATCAATGTCATCATCGTCATCATCATTATAATTATAATTGTTTCTGCTGGTTGATCTTCCTATAGTTCCATCGTTTAAAACATCTTTAAGCACATTTAGTTTATTCTCTAAATATTCAATTCTAGCTTCTTTATCAGATAATTGTCTTTTAAGATCATTGACTTCCAGACTCTCTTTGTCCTTAAGTGTTATTGTCTTTGTCGCATTATTCCAACTTACTGATTTATTAAAAGTATTAGAAACTTTACTTAGAGGAAGATATGTAACACCATTTATTACAACAGGTTGAAGTTGACGCGTTAAGTCTAGATTATTATAATTAACTTTTACCGCTCCATACCATACTTCCAAAGTTTTACTGAAACCTAATTGTTCTGCACCGATGGATATAAAGGTCATGCTTACCAAAAAGATAATCATCACCAACACCAAAATTTTAACTCCAGTTTTTTTCATTGTTGTACCTCCACACACTCATGTTTAATATATATAATTTTGAACCAATTGAAACCCACTATCTTTTATATAATAACATATTTTTACATTATGTGCCATACTGCACTGTATCAAAAATCAAAAGAAATAACATATATCTATCTGAAAATACGTTCTATGTCTTTAATTACTTAATTTCCTTCCTTATATTATAATTTGTTTACATAAATTTAATATAAATTTATGGCAGTGTGTGTTTCGGAAATGTATAATATGGTAAAATAAATATAAGAGATAAAGATAAATAGGAAGGGGGCGGGTTTTATGTCTGAATATTCAGAACTAGTTTATCTATATAAAAAAGGCTGTGAATACAATGCCTATACAAAGTTTGGCGCACATTTTATGGAAATAGATGGCGTTGCTGGTGTGATATTTCGTGTATTTGCACCTAATGCAAGCTGTATTTATGTTGTAGGTGATTTTAACAACTGGGAAGCAACTCACCCTATGCAGTGCGATCAAGGCATATGGACTTGTTTTGTTGCCGGTATCTGTGAAGGCACATTATACAAATATCTGATTGAGGATAGACATGGTAACAGCGTGTATAAAGCAGACCCTTACGGCTTTTCCTCAGAGCTTCGGCCTAACACCGCAAGCATTGTGGCTGACCCATTTTCCTACAGATGGTCTGATTCTTCTTGGATGAAAAGCCGAGAGCAAAAAGACTTTGTCACAAGTCCTATCAACATTTATGAGGTCCATCTTAGCTCTTGGGATACTGTAATCAAAAATAAAAAAAGCATTAACCTTAGGAAAACAGGCAAAGCTTTGGTGGAGTATTGTAAGAGTATGCACTATACGCATATTGAACTTTTGCCTATCATGGAATATCCATTGGATATGTCTTGGGGTTATCAGTGTACAGGGTATTATTCACTTTCCGGTAGATATGGACATCCACGAGACTTTCAATATTTTGTAAATCTTTGCCATAAAAACGATCTCGGAGTAATACTCGACTGGGTGCCCGGCCATTATTGCATGGATGAGCACGGTCTTGCAAAATTTGATGGAACAAATCTCTTTGGAGATGAGGTTCACCCTCATTGGGGAACGTATAAATTTAATTTTACAGAGAAGACGGTGTGGAGCTTTTTGTTATCCAACGCCGTTTTTTGGTCTAAAGCCTATCATATTGACGGTATACGTGTTGACGGTGTTTCCAGTATGCTCTATCTGGATTATGGCAGAGATAATAGATTTCGAAAAAATGCCTATGGCGGCGAAGATGACCTGTATGCAAAAGATTTTTTAAAGACTTTTAATGATTTAATGCACAGAGAGTTTCCGGGTTTTTTGACCTTCGCAGAGGAAGCCAGTTCTTATCAAGGGGTTACTGCTCCAACCTATTTGAATGGCTTGGGTTTTGATTATAAGTGGAACATGGGATGGATGAATGATACATTGCTTTATTTTTCAGTAGATTACGATTATAGAAAAGAAAACCATCACAAGATTACTTTCTCATCGGTTTATGCAAGAGACGAAAAGTTTATACTTCCTTTCTCTCATGATGAAGTCGTACACAGTAAAAAGCAATTGTTGGATAAGATGCCGGGAGAGTATTGGCGAAAGTTTGCCTGCCTTCGAACTTTGATGGCATATCAAATGTTCCATCCTGGGAAAAAACTACTCTTTATGGGTATAGAAATTGCTCAAATTATGGAATGGCGTTTTTATGAACCCATTGAATGGTTTATGCTAAAATATCCTATTCATGACAGTTTTCATGAATATGTAAGAATGCTAAACAAATTTTATCTTAGCGAAAAAGCCCTGTTTGAAATGGATAACAATGTTTTGGGCTTTGATTGGATAGATGCTAATAATCAAGAGCAGAGTATATTTTCATTTCTAAGGCGATCTAAAGATGGCGAAGAAATCATCATCATATTAAATATGTCCATTTATGAATACCAAGATTTTAGATTAGGCGTTTCACAAAAAGGAAAGTACAAAGAAGTTTTTTCTTCTAATCTGAAGGTATACGATGGAACAGGATCTCATAACGAAACAGCAGTTACGTCTGAAGATATCGCTTTTCATCAAAGAGAAAACTCTATACGAATAACCATCCCACCATTATCGGCCACAGCCTTTAAAAAAATTTAAATGCCAGGAGTTTAAAATAAAAATGTATACGAATGTAGAGGAATTTAAGAAAAAGTATGAAGAACTATGCGGTGAACATTTTGCCGACAAACCCAATAAGTTAGAACCTTTAGAACAATATCTATCGCTTGCAACCCTTCTTTCGGAAGAAATCAGAAGTATGTGGACAAAATCAAGAGATAATCATAGAGACAGTAAAAAAGTTTATTATTTCTCCAGTGAGTTTTTAATTGGTCATCTGTTATCACAGAATATTAAAGCCTTAAACAGTACAGATACCATTGCTCAAGGTCTTCAAGACTTAGGCATATCCTTAGAAGAACTGCTCACCTTAGAATATGATGCAGGTCTGGGTAATGGAGGTCTTGGAAGACTTGCCGCTTGCCTTATGGACAGTATGACACATCTTGGTATAGCCGGAAGAGGAAACAGCATCCGCTACAGACACGGATTTTTTAAACAAATTATTGAAAATTTTGAGCAAAAAGAAGTTACAGAGGATTGGTTGAAAAACGGTTATCCTTGGGAAACAAAGAGACTTGGAAGATCAGTAAACGTGCGTTTTGGCGGAACTGTAGACATAGACTATATAAACGGTAAACACTATTTTTTACAAAAAAACTACTGGGAGGTGAAAGCTGTTCCCTATGAAATTTCTATATTATCCAATGACACTAAAAAACATGTCAATTCTCTGCGTCTTTGGGAAGCGCAAGCTATAAACGGTTTTGATTTCTACACCTATGATAAAGGCAATTATCATAACGCCTTAAACGAACAAATCAAAGCCGAAAACCTGACTCAAATATTATACCCGAACAATAACCACCCAGAAGGAAAACAGCTGCGGCTTATGCAAGAGTATTTTCTTGTGAGTGCCGGCGTTACTGCCATTTTCAATGAATACGAGAAACATTACGGTAGTATAGACGGCATTGAGGACAAAGTTTGTATACATATTAACGATACGCATCCTGCCTTATGTATTCCGGAACTTATGAGACTTTTCCTTGATCGATATGAACTAAAATGGAAGGATGCATGGCATAAGACCATCAAGATTATTTCTTACACAAATCATACGATTTTACCTGAGGCTTCGGAAGTATGGAGCGTGGAGCTTATGCGTAAAGTTCAACCCAGAATATACATGATTATAGAAGAGATAGACAGAAGGTTTACCAACGAGCTTATTGAGAATCCTAATGTAGATGATAACACGATTTCTCAGATTTCTATCATACGAAATGGATGGATTCACATGGCCCCATTATCGGTTCTTGGAAGTCATTCCATTAATGGTGTTGCAGAGCTTCATACAGAAATATTAAAAAAAATTAATATGAAACCTTATTATAATCTGTTTCCACAAAAATTCAATAATATTACAAATGGTATCTCACATAGAGTTTTTTTAATGAACGCCAATGAAAAACTGGCTGCCCTTATAACAAAATATATTGGAGGTGAATGGAAAAATGATACATATAAACTTAAAGACCTTTTAAAGTATAAAGACGATACGGCATTCATCAGAGATTTTAAAAACATTAAATATGAAAATAAAGTTAGACTGAGTAACATCATAAAACAAACAACAGGATATGATGTCAACCCAAATTCAATATTTGATGTACAAGTTAAAAGAATTCATGCATATAAGCGCCAACTGCTGAATATTCTTGGAATAATATGGAGGTGCATACAAGACCAAGGGTATATTGAAAATATGCACCCTCACACCTTTATATTTGCAGGAAAAGCGGCACCGGGATATACCTATGCAAAATCTATAATCCGCCTTTGCTGCAGATTAGCTGAGAGAGTGAACAACGACCCGGTATTATCTAAGAAGATAAAGATTGTATTCTTACCTAACTTTAATGTTACACTTGCTCAAAGTATTTATCCTGCAGCAGATATAAGCCAACAAATCTCCACAGCTGGAATGGAAGCCTCCGGGACAGGGAATATGAAATTAATGATGAACGGAGCTGTCACTTTAGGAACGCTTGATGGCGCTAATGTGGAAATCAGCAAGCTGGTCGGTAATGAAAATATCATTATATTCGGTATGAATGCAGATGAAGTCAGTCAATTAAGAGAAAGCGGCTATAACCCCTTAGAGCATATGGAGAATAAGAAACTTAATGAAGTAGTAAATCTGCTCATTTCAGGACTTTTTACAGAAGACATCCGACCGTTTGATGATATCTATCATTCCCTTTCTACCGAGGGCGATTACTTCTTTGTATTAAAGGATTTTGTAAGTTATATCAATGCTTGTCAGAAGTGTGAAGAATTATATAGTAAAGGTGATGTGTTTACAAAAATGCAAATTCATAATGTTGCTATGTCTGGTCATTTCTCCAGCGATAGAACCGTTAGGGAATATGCAAAAGATATTTGGAAAGTTAAAGTATAATAGTTATATTTTAAAGGTAACCGGTTTAGGGGGGGTTTTTTATGAAAAAGCATGAAACTATTGCAATGTTACTTGCCGGCGGGCAAGGAAGCAGACTTGGAGGATTAACACATAAGTTGGCTAAACCTGCGGTTTCTTTTGGAGGTAAATATCGAATTATTGATTTTCCACTCAGTAACTGCAAATATTCTGATATCCAAGTTGTCGGTGTGTTAACACAGTATAAGCCTTTGATTTTGAACTCGTATATTAGTACAGGCGCACCTTGGGGATTGGACTCTCTTTTTGGAGGCGTGAGTATTCTTCCTCCATATATGGATATGGAAGGAGGAAACTGGTATAAAGGTACTGCTGATGCAATCTATCAAAACATTGAGTTTGTAGATCAATATTGTCCAACGAATATTGTTGTTTTATCCGGAGACCATATTTATAAAATGAATTATCACGATATGGTAATGTTCAAGGATGAAAAAAACGCAGATGCAGTGATTGCTGTTATGGATGTACCCATCGAAGAAGCCAGCAGGTTTGGTATTCTAAATACCGATGAAACAGATAGAGTAATCAGTTTTGATGAAAAACCTAAAATACCAAAAAGCACAAAAGCCTCTATGGGTGTTTATGTCTTTAAGTGGGACTGCCTAAGAGATGCACTTATCAGGGATAGCATGGATGAAGAATCCAGCCATGATTTCGGAAAAAACATAATCCCAATGCTGTTGAATGAAAATAAACGTATATTCGCTTATGAGTTTAATGGTTATTGGAAGGATATTGGAACGGTTAACAGCTATTATGAAGCAAACATGGAGCTTTTACAAGATCCTTCTCCTTTTGATTTGAACGATCATGAATTCCCTGTATACTCTAACAACTCAAATGCTATGCCACAGATTATTGGAGAAAACGCAAGCATATCCAACTCTCTTGTTTGTGATGGATGTATCATTGAAGGAAAAGTAGAAAATTCCATCATATCCAAACACGTATATGTGGGAAAAGATGCTCATGTTAAGAATTCTATCATCATGCACAATGCATGTATAGAATGCAACGTCAGTATAGAAGATGCAGTTGTTTCAGAGGGCTTAATCGTCAATCAAGGCATCATAAAAGGAAATATCAATAAAAAGAGCAGAGCAGATATCCGACTTTTATACGATACTCAGATTGAATCCAAAATAAATTATTAATAAAGGAAGTGAAAGTTATGAAAAATACTTTAGGAATAATAATCAACAACCCATCCAAAGGATTGCTTGCGCTTACATCCCATAGAAATCCTATCACACTTCCTTTTTTTGCAAGATATAGGCTGATAGATTTTGCGCTTTCAAATATGGTAAACAGTCATATTAATAAAATCGGCGTCATTGCCAGCGATAAATATCGTTCACTGTTAGATCATATTGGCGCAGGGCAGGAATGGAATCTTTCACGGAAGGATCAATCTTTGGTCATATTACAAGGCGCAAGAAAATTTAGAGATATTAATGAACAACACATTAATCTTATGGATTTTGAAAAAAATAATGCGATTTTTAATAGAAACAAAGAAGAAAATATCTTAATTTCTTCTCCAACTATTATTTGCAAAATAAATTACCGTGATATCATAGATGAACACAAAAAAAGCGGCGCCGATATCACTTTGGTTGCTACAGAGGTACAGGATGATGAAAAGGAAAAAAATGATATATTTATGGATGTTGATGGAAGTGGAAGTGTTAAGCTTATCCAGATAGGCCCTAAAAATTTCTTTACGAAACAATATGCAGGTATGCTTATCATCAAAAAAGAAACCATGCTGATGCTCATGGACTTAGCTTTTGATCTCGGTGAATATGAGATGCTGACATTGATTAAGAGTAACCTTGATATGATGAATGTCAAGAGTTATACCTACGATGGCTATCTACGAAGAATCTCCTCCATAAAAAATTATTTTGATACAAATATGGAGCTTCTTGACATTGATATTTCATGTAAGCTTTTCACCAAAGAACACTGTATCTATACCAAGATCAAAGACAATCACCCCACGCTGTATAAATCAACATGTGAGGTTGCATCCTCTTGCATTGCCAGCGGAAGTGTTATCCATGGAAGTATTGAAAAATCAATACTTTTTAGGCAAGTTGTACAGGAAAAAAACAGTAAAATTACAAACAGCATATTAATGGGCGGGTGTCATGTAGGTGAAGGCGCTGTTTTAGATTATGTTATTGCAGACAGAAACGTGACCATTGGAAAAAATGTAGTGTTAAAAGGTACAAAAGACTCCCCTATTACACTTAAAAAGGAGATGGTTATATGACAAAAAATAAGCTCAGTATTTTATTTGCGGCCTCGGAATGTGTGCCGCTTTGTAAAACAGGTGGACTAGCTGATGCTGTTGGTGCCCTTCCTTCTGCTTTATCAAAAAACTCAGTCAGGTCTAGTATCATTCTGCCTTTTTATAAAACATTACCCAAAGACATTCGAGAAAAAACGGAATTAGTAGCAGAGTTTCAGGTCTCTATGGGATGGAGAAAACAGTACGCAGGGCTAAGAAAAATCAAATACAGAAATAGAATATACTATTTTATTGACAACGAGACATATTTTTTAAGAGATAATCTTTACGGATATTTCGATGATTCCGAGAGATATATTTTCTTTTGTCTGGCTGTTTTAGAATCCCTTCAGTATATAGATGGTATAGATATCATCCATTGTAACGACTGGCAAACTGCTCTAATACCAACATGCTTAAATAAATTTTATAAAGCAAAAAAAGGCTATGACCATATAAAAACCGTGTTGACCATCCACAATTTGAAGTTCCAGGGGAAGCTTAACCCACCGGACTTCATGGGTATGTTGGGGCTTAACGGAACTGAAGATTGGCTTTGGCAAATCATACACGGCGACCAAGCTAACCTGCTAAAATCGGGACTTTATAACGCTGATGCCGTTACAACCGTCAGCCCTACCTATGCAAACGAGATTAAATACGCCTACTTTGGAGCGTCTTTAGAGCGTTGTATCAGTGATATTGACCATAAATTTTCCGGCATCATTAACGGTATAGACAGAAAAACCTTTAACCCAAATAAAGATTCCAAAATCTATTGGAACTATAATTCGGTTGAAGAAAAAAGAAAAAACAAAGACTCCTTTTTATTTGAATATAATCTCCCAAAGGATGACAGCCTGTTGATCGGTATGGTTACCAGACTGGATGAGCAAAAAGGGTTAGACTTGGTCCTTTATGCCATAGATAAAATCATGAGCCTGCCTGTACATTTTGTTTTATTGGGCACCGGAGATATTAACTATGAAAATGCTTTTAGAAGAATAGAAGCAAAATATCCTGACAGAGCCAGATGTTTTATCATGTATGATGATACTTTAGCCCATAAAATCTATGCCGCATCTGAGGTGTTCTTAATGCCTTCAAGGTTTGAACCCTGCGGTCTTGGACAGATCATTGCTTTAAGATATGGTGCTTTACCCATCGTAAGAGAAACGGGCGGCCTTGTAGATACTGTCTCACCTTATAATAAGGTCACGGGAGAAGGCACCGGATTTTCTTTTTCAAATTATAATGGTGACGAGCTTTACTCAACCATTAACACAGCTTATGATGTTTATGCAAACCATCCAGCACACTTTGAAGGCATGGTTGAACGGGCTATGAGTGAAGTCTTCTCGTGGGACAAGTCAGCCAAAGCATACAAAAGCCTGTATATGGATTTAGTCTAGTGTTCTTTCTATCTGAATAAATTTATGCTTTAGGCTCAAACTAGTAAATGTGATCTTTAATCATTAATATTGAAATCATTATGGAAAGTGAACTTATGACTAACTTACAAAATATTTTTGAAGAAATAGAAAAACATTTATTAGAAGATGAAAAACCATCTGATTACCTCAATACACTCATTGACCAAAGTTCAATCTCAGATCAATATCCTTTGACTATGTTAAAAGATTTAAAAAAAATAGAGCAATCCCCAAAGCATCATCCTGAAGGCAGTGTATGGAACCACACATTACTGGTGGTGGATCATGCAGCTGCCAGAAAAGAAAAAAGCAGCGATCCTAAAGCCTTTATGTGGGCAGCACTGCTTCATGATGTTGGGAAAATAACTGCTACTAAAATTAAAAATGGCAGAATTACAGCTTATAATCACGACAAATTCGGAAAAAAAATGGTTAGAGAATTTCTAGAAGCTTTTAAAAAAGATGCGTGTTTTATTAATAAAGTATCTTTATTGGTAAGGTGGCACATGCAAATCCTTTACGTTGTTAAAGAGCTGCCTTTTGCCAATATTGAGAAAATGCTCTCCCAAATCAATCTGGATGACATATCCCTACTTTCGCTTTGCGACCGACTAGGCAGAGGTGATATGTCTCAATCCAAGATTGCTAAGGAAGAAAGAAATGTAGAGATATTTATGAAGAAATGCCAAAATAATAGTTCACAATGTACTCTACGTAATTAGAGTTGTACTGTGGGGCCATAAGTGCCCCACTTTTTATTATTGTATTACTAGAAATTGCATTTTTACTTCATCCCTACCGGATGGTATTTAAAAAGGTTACGGACTTTATTGTCTTTGACATATATATTTCGTAAGTCAAATAGATAATTATCTTTAACCAAGTTTTTGACTCTTTCAATATCCATTCCTCTGAACTGATGCCATTCCGTTATGATGACAATGCCGTCAGCTTCCTTGACCGCATCATATTCATCATTGCAGTAAGTAATGCTTTTTTCGATATCTCCCAGATATTTTTTTGCTTCCGATATTCCTTCAGGGCAATAGGCCTTAATCCGTGCGCCCTCTTTAACTAATCCTGTAATGATATCGATAGAGGGTGCCTCTCTCATATCATCGGTTTCCGGTTTAAAAGAAAGCCCAAGTACACCAATGGTCTTATCCTTAATACTATCCATTTCTTTTATAATTTTATGGACCATTTTTCTTTTTTGTTTTTCATTTGCATCGATGGCTGCTTTTATCACCAGCATCTCTTCACTGTGTAATTGAGCTGTTTCTACAATGGCTTTCGT
>JANQMT010000033.1:0-25562 GCA_028279945.1 Clostridia bacterium | reverse complement strand
TTCCTAATCTTTATTATCAAATATCAATAAAATGTAATTATTAAATATTTAAATAAATAATGACAATATATTGAAAAAATAATATAATTAAAACAGTGTTGGCTTTTGGGGAAAGATATTATTTCAATTTCTAAGGAGAAGAAATAGGATTATGAAATGGATAAAACTTATGTTTTTTTTACTATTTTTAATGACTTCACTATGTATGGTCATTGGTTGTTCTGACAGTGCCCGACTAAGTCAAGAAATAAATATTGATAAAGAAGATGGGCCTGATTTAGAAGAGAAAGTAAATATTGATGATACAGAAGTTAAAGAGGTTACAGTTGACAAAAACTCTAATGAAAATATTAATCAGAAAGGCTTATTTCAAAAAAATTTAAATATAATTGAAGAAAACAAAAGAAAAATAGAACATCTAATGAATAATCAATTTTACATAGAAGAAACATATGTAAATACGTGGCGTGAATGGACTGAAAAAGAGAGTTATTTTGAGAGTGAACTAATACGCTATTTAGATAATGAATATACAAATATGGATTTTCATAGCTTTTCAGGTTTTAATACAGAAGACATTGAAGGAATTAAAGTTGAGGCTTTACTTTATAATGCAAATGATAATAAATTAATAGAAACATTTGAATTTATACCTTCTTATATATACCTAGGAGAAAATCTTTATAATAAAAAAATTCAAGAAGGTTATAAGCAATGTTATTTTATTGCTGAAGAGGTTTTAAATGAAAGTAAAAACATTCACTATAATTTATTAGTTAAATACGATGGAATTCCTATGCAGTTATGTTGGTTTTATGTTAAGAATGATGAGGAGATAGAGTTAGTAGACGATATTGTTATAGCTGATGATATTAAAGAAGTAGCAAAAAATAATCCAGTGCCTATTGTTATGGAGTTTACAACCTCGCCTAATGTAGCAGATCTTAATTTATTATCAAAAAGGGTACAGCAGCATTATGCTACAGGTGACTATGACGAACATAGAGATAGAGTAAATAATCAAAACGAGTTTTATATATACTTATTGGCACTTAAAAATGATACGCCTCATGAATGGAAAATACGAGTAGCAAGCGGTGTTGACGAAATACTTAAAAAAGATATTGTTCCCGAAAAAAATGGGGATTTTGAAATTATTGTTTCAAAAGTAGGTTTAAAATATTTAGCCGATAATCAAATTATTGATTTATATAATGAATCATACGGTTATACCCAAGTTGGTCTTTCTTTTGATAACAATGAATTGTATTATACATGGGTAGACATTACTGCTAATGGACGTCCTTCTGAGTAGATATAGAGCAACCTCCTAAATAGTATACAAGCCTATTTAGGAGGTTATTTTTCCTATTTTTATGTGTTTAATTTAGTTAAATTTTAGTAAGTCCAGTCTTGTTCATAACTCCGTTTATCTCCATGAACAAAACTACCGGTTTTTATAGCTAAACCTTTAAACAATCTAGGCACTTTTACATACTCAAATAGGTCTGCGACATTAGAATTACTTATGTCTGCAGCATCACCAAGCTGGTGTCTGCTAATAGTAGAAAAGCCGTATCCGCTATTTGAAGCAACACATCTATAACCAGAATTAACATTTAGACTTCCTTTAACATCTCTGACATTTTGCCATTCATCTACCATATCTTTGGCAACTATCAGGCTATGACCACAGTTGCAATTGCCACCTTCTTGACATTTCATCTCAGAAACCTTAAAGTTTGCGGCTAACTTAATATCATCAGTTGTAGAAGTATTCCAATTATTTATCCAAGGACCCCCAACGAATATCTTTTTGTTTGTTTGTGCTGAGTCAGGAAAAGGTGAATTGCTTTGTCGATAATGATACATTGGATCAAATACTTCAAGTGTATCGCCTTTCCACCTTACAATTTGAGCACCAGAAGCTTTTGCTAGTATCTCTGCATCTACAAACACTTCTTTTGATGTTCTTGGAAGTAGAGTAACATAGGTAGGTATATTTGTACTTGCTGATAAATCAATACTATCATGAAATTGTGACGATACAATATCTAGATCAGTTGATTCATTCACGAAGGATAAATTAAGACCGTATCTCGAAAAAGTAGTACCGTTAACTATACCACCAACTATATTTGCATAGTCATTCATTCTCACCCTATACTTACCGTTAACTTCATAATATAAATTGCACTCTCCTACTTTGTAATCCGTATAAACTTTCTTATTATGAGGTCTTTCAGGATCAAAGTAAAACTTATACACAACTAACTTTTTTTTTGGACCTGAGGATGTAATAGCACCATTAACAATTTTATAAAGTGTCCCTTTTTCAATTTCTTCTCTAACTTTAGCCATTATTATTTCCGAGTTATCATTAGAGAAATCTGATGGGTTCCAAAGATGAGAAAACTGAGTTGCTATTTCACGACCTCTTTTGTTATTTAATTCGTCCATTTCACGCGTAATACCACTATCACCAACATGATCTTCATAATACTGTGTAGTTAACTCCGAAATATCTTTTGCTTCATCAAAACTTGATAAGTCATGATTAAAACACATACAAGCTGACCACGTAGCATGTCTAAATGCATCGCCATCTCCACCATGTCGTGAATCATCTGGATAATATCCTTGAGAATAAAGGTTTGCCCCAAATCCTTCCCAATAATTAAAAAACCATGCTTCGGGATTTGATGAATTTGCTGCCGCTTGTCTAAATGGTGTTTCATTTGGAAACTCAAACATAATATTACCTCCAATATTAATTAATATTTTTATATAAAACTTTTCAACCGGTTGTTAAGCTTATATATATTAAAGACTGATTTTATATCAAAAATGTAAACCTCCAACAATTAAAAACTTTATTTATTTTTTAAAATAGCTTTTAACTTCTTGCATATCATCCCTAATATCTTTAATAAGATTTAACTTATCCGTAAGGTTAGATATAATTTCTTGATACTTTTGTTCTCTTTCTTCTTGTCGTAGATCTCTTTTTTCTTGATTTTTTAAAACATACAAAATTAGTCCAACAGTTAAAACAGCCCAAGCACCCTGTGATGCTACAAGCTCTATAATTTCTGCTTCCATTACAGCATCCTCCTAGTTTATTCTTACAATTTCTTTTCTAATATTTTCTAGTCCTCGATTTTTTAGCTTATTTACAGCTTGCCTTGAAATATTTAAACTTTTGGCAATCTGATTATCTGGGTATCCTTTAATAAACTTATCAACTATAACTCTTTTTTGACGGTTAGGTAAACCTTTTAAAATTTCACAAAGAAATAGATTGTCTTGGTTATTGTTATACAGAGGGGTTTCTATCTTATCATCTAATTCAACCAATATCATTTTTTCATTAAAGTGATTGATATGTAACTTTAAAAGGTCTGTTTTTTTATTCTTCAAAGAAGAATAAAGATACTTTACAAGTACCGCTTCATTTTTGTTTAGCTTTTTTAAATTAATTTTGTTTATAATTTCAATAAAAGATATGATTAAATCTGTTTCAGCTTCTTCATAGTTAAGCTGCCTTTTAAATTTTTGAATAGCTGGTTTAAACCTAAATAATAGTTCTAATAGTGCTTCTTCATCTTTATTTTTAGACATTACAACTAAATTAAATAAATCTTTTCTCATCCCATACTCCTTCTATAATAAACCCCCTTATATTATAAAGACGAAAAAAGATGTTATTTGTAAACTGGTCTAAATAAAAAAAACAAATTATCCAAATAATAGATAATTTGTTTTTCTAAACAAGCCAACAACAAAATTGATAAATGAGATTAATTTTAAAACATAGATATATAATCAATTCATATGATTTGTGCCTAATCCTTATATTTCAACGATCCAATCAAACTCATCTTTAACCTTACCTGTTTGAATCCCTGTTATGGTATCGTAGAGTTTTTGTGATAAAGTGCCTATCTCATTATTGTTTATGGTAATCGCTTTATCTTTCCAGCTGAGTTCTCCTACAGGAGAGATAACGGCTGCTGTTCCGGTTGCGAAAACTTCTTCTAGTTTGCCTGCGGTATGTGCATCGTAAACTTCTTGAATGGTCAGCCTTTTTTCACTTACTTTCATTCCCCAATGCTTGAGCAAATGGATCACAGAATCTCTGGTAATACCGGGGAGAATAGAACCTGTCAGTGGAGATGTAATAATTTCTCTATCAATCTTAAAGAAAGCATTGGAGGTTCCAATCTCTTCTACATATTTTCTTTCAACACCATCCAGCCATAATACTTGATGATAGCCTTTTGATTGTGCTTTTTCTTGAGCTTTTAAACTGGCAGCATAATTGCCCCCCACTTTTGCAAAACCTGTTCCACCTGCCACTGCACGAACATATTCATCTTCAACAAATATCTTTGTTGGTTGAAGCCCTCCTTTGTAATAAGCGCCTACAGGAGAAAGAATAATAAATAATTTATAGGTACTGGAGGGGCGTAATCCTAAATAAGGATCTGTTGCTATTATGAAAGGTCGAATATAAAGGGAAGTACCTTCAGCTTCCGGTATCCAGTCTTGGTCAATTCTGACAATTGTTTTTATAGCCTCTAACATTAATGATTCATCTATTTGCGGCATACACATTCTTAAATTAGTAGCATTGGTTCTTTGTACATTTTTCTCTGGTCTAAAAAGAGTATTCTTTCCCCCATCTGTTTTATAAGCTTTTAATCCTTCGAACATTTCCTGACCGTAATGAAATACCATAGAAGATGGGTTTAAACATATAGGGGCATAGGGAACAACTTTTCCATCATGCCAGCCTTTATCAGGGGCGTAACTCATTTCAAACATATGATCAGTAAAAAAAGTTCCAAAGCCTAAATTATTTTGATCAGGCTTCTTTTTGGGATGAGTCGTTTTTGTAATAGAAAATTGATTATTCATACTAACCACTCCTTTTTATACAATTTAATATTATTATTAATAATTAAGGCGGCCATAAGGCCGCCGATACATAAACCCTAAATTAGCCCAGCACCTTCTTTTAGTGCCTGTAAATTTACTGGAATGACTTCTTTTTTATTTTCTCCAAACATTTTTTTAACAACAGCTCCTAAAGAGTCAAGTGAGACTACTTTAGTTTTTTCTATAACGGCACCTAACATCACCATATTAACAACCTTCGTATTTTTTAATTTTATGGCGATATCATTGGCTTTAAGATAATAACCTAAAATATCATCTCTACTTGGAGGAATATCAATTAAAGAGCTATTGACAAACAGATGGCCATTTTTTTCTAAAAAACTTTCAAATTTAGTTAGTGAAGGCAGATTCATAGCGATGACATCGGTAGCTTTTTGAATAATAGGAGAGCTAATGGGTTTATGGGAAACGATAACGTGACAGTTGGCTGTGCCGCCGCGCATTTCAGGGCCATAAGAGGGAAGCCATGTTACTTCTTTGCCTTCTAGCATACCTGCGTAGGCCAGCATCATACCCATAGACATAACGCCTTGACCGCCAAAGCCTGACATAATAAATCGATGCATACTACTCAACCTCCTTTGGTGTTTTATAATTTCCTAAAGGATAGTAAGGAATCATATTTTCCCTAAGCCATAACAACGAATCCTTAGGGGTCATACCCCAGTTAGTGGGACAAGTGGACAAAACTTCAACAAGAGCAAAGCCTAAACCAAGCTGTTGAATTTCAAAAGCCTTTTTGATTGCTTTTTTAGCTTTTCTAATGTTTGCAGGGCTGTCTACCGAAACTCTTTCTGCATATACCGTACCATCAATCGTTGAAAGCAATTCGCATACCTTTAATGGTAATCCACAATGATTCGGGTCTCTACCATAGGGTGCAGTAGTAGCTTTTTGTCCTACTAGAGTAGTAGGTGCCATTTGGCCGCCTGTCATACCATAAATAGCATTGTTGACGAAAATGGTTGTGAATTTCTCACCTCTATGAGCAGCGTGCACAATCTCGGCAGTTCCGATTGAAGCTAAGTCTCCATCACCTTGATAGGTAAACACAGTACTATCGGGATTAACTCTTTTTAAACCTGTAGCAACTGCAGGTGCACGTCCGTGAGCAGCTTCACACATATCAAAATCCAGATATCTATGAGCTAATATACTACAGCCAATAGGCGATACGCCGATAACATCTCCCAGTAAATTGAGTTCTTCCAACGTTTCTGCAATGAGTCGATGTATGATACCGTGGGTACATCCGGGGCAGTAATGTTGCTCTGCATTTGTCAGCCCTTTGGTCCTTTCAAAAACTACAGTCATTTTTTAGCACCTCCCAGCATTTCTTTCACTTTATCTACAACTTCCTCCGGTGAAGGAACATTTCCGCCTGTTCGAGAACAAACGTCAACTGGGAACCTTCCTTTTACGCCTATCAATACGTCATCCACCATTTGTCCAAAACTCATTTCTACTGACAATACACATTGGGTTTTATCAGAAATTAAATCAAAAGCAGAATAAGGAAAAGGCCATACCGTGATGGGTCGAATATACCCGGCTTTAATGCCAAGCGCTTCTAAATCGTCTATAGCCGATTGGACAACTCTTGCAATTGTACCATAAGCAACCAATATAATATCGGCATCTTCTAAATTGTAAGCTTCATATCTGACCTCGTTTTCACGAATGGTATCATACTTGGCTTTTAAAGCTAGATTGTTTTTTTCCAGATCATCCGGTTGTAATGCTACAGATAGAATTCTATTTCGATCTCTTTTTCCCTTTGTGCCTGTTAATGCCCAATCCTTAGGCGGAATATCTCTCTTAATAGGGTCTCTAAGCTCAACTGGTTCCATCATCTGCCCGATCATGCCATCACCAAGAATCATAACTGGATTACGATAATAATCTGCAACTTCAAATGCATCAACGGTTAGTTCAACGGCTTCTTGTAAGGTGGATGGTGCATATACAATAACGTTATAATCTCCATTTCCACCACCTCGTGTGCTTTGATAATAGTCTGCTTGACCCGGCTGAATACCGCCTATACCCGGACCCGCCCTGGAAATATTAATAATCACACATGGAAGCTCTGTAGATGCGAGAAAAGAAATACCTTCTTGCTTTAATGCGATTCCAGGAGAAGAAGATGATGTCATGACTCTTGCACCTGCACAAGAAGCGCCATAAACCATATTAATGGCTGCGATTTCGCTTTCAGCTTGTAAAAAAACACCACCTGCTTTAGGCATTTCTCTGGACATATATTCAGGAAGCTCATTTTGGGGGGTAATGGGATATCCGAAAAAATATCTGCAACCACCTTTAATGGCCGCCGCCGCAATGGCTTCATTGCCTTTCATCAATACTTTCACCAACACTCACTCCTTTACTTTTTGATATCTAATCTTTCAACGGTAATGGCTACATCCGGACATATGAGGGCGCAGTTGGCACAGCCGATACAACGGTCCATGTCCTTTACCATTGCAGGATGATAGCCTTTAGAATTGATTTTACCTTCATTCAATTGCATGATATGAACAGGACAAGCTGTTATACACATTTCACACCCTTTGCATATTTCCTCATTAATCGTTACTTTACCTTTAGCCATTTTGTTCACTCCTTTTTAAGTAGCTCTTAAATATAAACCTTTGATGTTTCTTCTTTTCTGAGTACTCGTAAAGCGCCTTCTGCAAGGGCTGACATTTCATCTTCTCCGGCATAAACGACAATTTTGCCGATGAAGCCGGCTCTTTCTGAGATCCATTCAATGAACTGAGCATCATAAGCGATACCTCCTGTTAAGATAATCGCATCAACATCTCCTTTTAATGCTATGGCACAGCTTCCGATTGTTTTTGCAACTTGGTAGGCCATAGCTTGATAAATAAGAGCGGCATCTTTATTACCGGACTCAATCATTTTATTAACTTCTCGTGCATCATTGGTGCCTAAATATGCAACCAATCCGCCACGGCCCTTTAGTTTACTCATGACTTCTTCTATAGAGTAATCACTATAAAAACACATTTTAACAAGCTGTCCGGCAGGTACGGTTCCTGCTCTTTCAGGAGAAAAAGGGCCATCTCCGTCTAAAGCATTATTCACATCAATAACACGACCTTTTAGATGAGCACCTACTGAAATACCTCCACCTAAATGCGCAACAATAAGATTCAGGTCCTCGTATTTTTTAGATACATCCTTAGCATATCTTCTTGCTACTGCTTTTTGATTGAGAGCATGGAAGATACTGGTTCTTTTTATTTCAGGTATCCCTGTAATCTTAGCAAGCTCATCCATTTCATCTACAACAACAGGGTCGACAATATAAGAAGGTTTGTCGATAGTTTTTGCAATATTATTAGCAATTACACCACCAAGATTAGAGGCATGTTGACCTTGGATTCCTGCCCTTAAGTCTTCAATCATTTTATCGTTAACCAAATAGGTACCACCCGCTAAAGGTTTTAATAGACCACCTCGAGCTACAATTGCATCAAAATCAGAAAATTGAATATTATTAGATCTTAAAAAGTCTTCTATAAGGTTTTGCCTAAAAGAAAATTGATCATAGATGGTAGTATAAGAACTAAGTGTTTCTATACTATGTCTTAGAGTAGTCTCCAATAAGCATTCTTCATTACCAAACACAGCAATTTTAGTAGACGTGGATCCTGGATTAATAGCAAGTATTTTAAAGATAGGATTCATAGACATTACTCCTTTGATATATAAACTAGGTAATTCATATAACCGCAAAAACAATGCCAAAAAAAGAAAAAACTGAAAATTCAGCAATATCAAGCTTTCTCACCCATAACAAAAATAAAATAATGATTATTGCAATAATTTGCATGCAATATAATGCAAAAGAAGACCATTGCTATGCAAATAATTGCACACAGCAAACTTTTTATTTAATTAAGAAATATCGTTTACCCAAAAAGAAAGAAAAAGTGTTTAGATAATGAACCATAAATGATGGGAGTTGTTCTAGCTATTAAAGTCAAAAAGTTTTCGTGACTTAGTCGGATTAATATCAGAATAGAGCTTAGACACTATAAGGATGTTTAGAGCAGGATGATTTGAAAAGAATATATAATGTTGACAAATTTACCCATATATCATATGATATTGCATGTGAAAATTTTAAAAATATAATAAGATTTGTAAAATAAAAATCAAATCATAATTTACTTTTTTAGCTTAATATAGAGGAATGATTAAAAAATGAAAAACCAGCTTCCAAATTTAATATTTCGTATTCTTACAAATGGTGCTTTAGTGTTAGTTATTATTGGAATATTCTATAGAGCTAAATTTGATTGGGCTTTTTTTACCAACAAAAAAAATAATAATGATAATAGAAAAACAGTAAAAAAAAGTGCTTTGTTTATTGTTTCAGGTATGATCTTATTGACTATAAGCTTTATTTATCACTCTATTTTCATAAAATAATATTAATAAAAAAGGATTGATATAAATGGCAGTTATTCAAATGATTATTGTTATATTATGTTCATTTTTGCTTGCTTCTGGTTTGTTTGTAATATGGATATATAAAATAGATTTTCTTTTTAACAAATCAAAATATAACCAAGATGAAAAAAATAAAAAGAATAAAGTAATTGCTCTAATATCATTGCTATACGTTATTTTAATAACTATTATTTTATATCGTCGTTTTTTTTAATAAAGGTTTGACAGAAAAAAAGTAAGATAGACTTAATATAATGGCTACATTATCTGTTACAAAAAATCTTTTTATAGACTTCTTAAAAAATTGTAATTCAAAATTATTTAAACCTTGATTTATAGAGTGTAACTATAAATCAAGGTTGTTTATAAAATAATAATTTCTACTGACCTAAAAATTATTATCTTGACAGATACTAAATTATTTCTTGTATTCCATCGACACATCTTCTACAGTTATATAAATTTGTCCATATTACAGGAGCAAGGGATATAATTTTAAAGAAAAAGTCGACATAATTCTTCACTTATTAAAGTCAACTTTTATATCAAAAATGTTAACCCTAATTAAAAAAAATACTTGAAAGTATACTTCTGTATTTTCATATTGTTCAGATCAATGGAGGTGATTTTATGTTTAAAAAAAATAGTTTAATAAATAAAAAAAATCCTAATATATAGAGTAGATAACTTTAATGAGATAAATATAGATATTTCAGATGGATTAATAACACAATAGATATTACATATAAAAAAAGCTGAACCAAGGGAACAGCTTTTCTATTAATTTTATTTCAATTATTTAGTTTGCAAATAAAATCAACGGCTTCTTAAGATTGTTAAAGAAGCTATAGTCCTAATTTAATAAATCATATTTTTCTAACTTATAGTACAAGCTTCTTATAGATATACCCAGTGCTTGAGCTGTTTTTGTTTTATTATGATGGTTTTCTTCCAGTACTTTTAAGATATATTCTTTTTCTGCATGAGCCAATACATCATCCAGTTTCATGTTTTGCAGCTTATGTGTTTCAAAATCTTTAGTATCAAGGAGAGGTTTAAATGTATTATCGGGCATAGGCAAATGCATTTTTTCTATAATTTCATCATGACTTTCCATGTTAATCATAATTCTTCCTATAAAGTTTTCTAATTCTCTTACGTTGCCTTTCCACTTCATGCCACTGATGATGTTAATGACCTCTGGAGAAATTTCTTTAACAAATCGACCGTATTCATTATTATACTTTTTTATAATGTGACGGACCAGTAAGGGGATATCATTTTTTCGATGCCTTAACGGAGGAATAAATATTGGAATGACGTTCAATCTATAATATAGGTCCTCTCTAAAAGACCCTTCTTTTACCTGATGTTCCAGGTCTTGATTAGTGGCTGCAATAACTCTTGCATTAACTTTTATTGTGTCACTGCCGCCAATACGTAGTATTTCTTTTTCCTGAAGAACTCTAAGAAACTTTGACTGAGTCGTTAAGCTCATCTTACTAATTTCATCTAAGAAAATAGTACCTTCATCTGCTTGCTCAAAAAGACCCTTTTTCCCGCCTTTTTTTGCCCCGGTAAAAGCCCCTTCATCATATCCAAATAGTTCACTTTCCAATAAGTGCTCAGGAATTGCAGCGCAATTAACACGCACTAAATTCTTATACTTTCTGTTACTCTCATTATGAATAGCATGAGCAAATAACTCTTTACCGGTACCGCTTTCACCTCTTAGTAAAACAGTTGCAGGCGTTATGGCTGCTTTTTTTGCTTTGTTTATAGCCAGCAGCATTTGCTTATCATTTCCTATAATATCTTCAAAAGTGTATTTTGCAGAGATTTTTCTAATAATTTGTTTGGCTGTGTTTAATTCTTGTGTCAATCTTTTGATTTCTGTTACGTCGTGGATAACCCCCACACTGCCTTTCAGCTCTCCATTGACAATAAGAGGAGCGGCATTGACAATAATATCTTTATTTCCCGGAGCAAGTTTAATTCTAGAATTTCTAACGGGTTTTCTGGTTTTTAGAACTTTTAAATGAATGCTTTCGCCTTCTGAAATATCTTCGGTACAGCTTTTGCCCACAATATCCTCTTTCTTAACGCCCGAGAGGGCGGTGTAAGCATGATTGACCATAATATTAATACCATTTTCATCAGCCACTGAAATAGCATCCTGCGTTGAATCTATGATGGCCTCAAGTAAAGCCTTCACTTCTTTTAGCTCTGTGATTTCTTCAGCCAGTTCTTTGATTTCAGTAATATCTCTAAAAACCGCTACTGCGCCTCTTGCCATATTATCCTTATCTAAGATAGGCATACGATTTGTGATAATGGTGATGTTACCTAAAGGTTGTGTCTGATTGATCTCCGCTTTTTTAGTCCTTAAAACATAAGGCAGTCTTGAATTTGGTATAACATTTTTCAAAGGTAAACCCCTGAGATCTTTATCTTCTAAATGCATTAATTTTTTGGCGGACTGATTGAAAAAGGTAATTTTGCAATATTCATCAATGGCTACGATAGCATCATGTGTAGAGTCCAATATGATTTCAAGATTGTTTTTCATTGAAACACCTCAAAAGATTCATAATTTAAAATAACTAAACGCTATTGGTGTTTTCTATTCATTTTGTTATCAATAGTCACACCTAAAGGTATCAATTATTAAATATTTTTTCCTATCGTAATCTTTACTTAATTATAATAATTATATATACAATATTCAATGTTTTGTTTGGACCCCTTCCTGTTAAAGAGTACTAAAGGAGAATTTATGACAAAAAGATTGTATAATAGGCAGCTGTAAATTTAGTAATAATTAGGATATAATAGAGCTAATTATATGAGCTTGTTTCAAAAGGGGGGATAATAATTTGAGTAGTTGTTTACAAGAATATGATAGCTCAGAGCAAGAAATTATAAAAAAACTGTCTGAATTAACGGACGATATACAAAGAGAATACGAAATTGCCATAGGCTGTTTAGTCAGTACAAATAATGTTGGTCTTGAAAGTTATAAAAAAATACTTGAAGATGATGAACAGAGCAAAAATATTCGATATGCTGCATTTTTTGCAATTTGTACTATCTATAGGAGAAACAAAGAATTTACATTGTATGGTGAAATGCTTGAAAAGTATAAAGATTCATTTATGGAATTTAAATCGTTTTATCATCTAAAAGCGATGAGTTTGGTTGAAACTGCAACAAATAAGGATGTGATGTTGAAAGCGATAGAAGCAGCAGATAAAGCTGTAAAATTAAATGAGAAGAATGCAGGATTTTTACATAGCTTTGCTGTAACGGTTGCCAAAGCATTTGAAGAAGGATATTTAAATAAAAAAGAAAATGGTGAATTATTAGCTCAAGCAATACAGGCTGTCAATGATGCCATTTTATTTACACCCTATTATGCTAAATTTTATTCGACAAGAGGTAGACTGCTGGACATTTCCGGGGAGCATCAAGCTGCAAGATTAGATGTAAGAAAAGCCATAGATAAGGAAAATTCATCCAACAAAGACTATGCTTTAAGAATTGGAGATTATCGAAAACAGTTAACGGACATCAGATACAATGAAAAAATGAAACACGTAGAAACAACCTTTAATAATTATGAAAAAAAAATATCGGATTTGGATAAGAAAGTGGATAATTTTTTAAAAGAGGTTGAAAAAGCAAAAACAAGGAACATTGAATTTTTAGGATTTTTCACTGCTTTGGTATCTTTTACCATAGGCGCCATACAAATAATTAGTAATCAGACTTTCAATGATGCATTTAGATTAATCTTAGTGCTATGTGGTGGATTGATGCTGGTGTTAGGTGGCTTTGGCATTATATTAAGCGGTATTAAATATATTCAGAGAAGTATTGCCATGTGGTTAATGGGAATTTCTGTGGTTCTGATAGCCTTATTGAGTTCTTTTTGGATGCCTTGAGCTAATGCTTGAATAACAATGAGAGGGTATATTATGAACATTATAAAATATGAAAAAATATCTTTGCCCGGAAAACAAATTAATGAAGATAGCGCCGCTATAACAAGCACCGGTGCTTGGGTTTTAGACGGTGCTACAGGGCTGGGTGATAACAGAATCCATGAAAAAAGTGATGCCAAATGGTTTGTAGATCAATGGAATGATTACTTATTAAAGCATATTAACAACATGGAGTATAGTTTAAAAGAAATTGTAAAAGCGGGAATTATAGAGATAAAGCATCACTATTATCAATATGTAAAAGAGAAAATTGAACCAATAGATCTTCCTTCCAGCGGAATAGCACTTATCCGATGGCGTGATAAAATAGAATATTTTTTGCTGGGCGATTGTTCTCTTTTAATTAAAAAAGAAGAAGAACCAATTAAAAAATATAAAGATCACAAATTGGAAGTCTTAGATAATCAAGTGATTTCTGCTATTAGGGCATTGATAAGAAATAAAAATCTTTCTCTTCTGGAAGCTAGAGAACAGGTGAAAGATATGTTGATCAAGAATCGCCTGTTGAAAAATACATCCAATGGATATTGGATACTGGGCTTTGACCAAAAAGCTGTAGATTATGCCATAACCGGACAAATCATTCATGAAAATATGGAAGTGCTTATGATGACAGATGGTTTTTCCGCAATTGAAGACAAATATGCGTATATCAAAGAAAATCAATTATTTGATGATGCTAAAGAAAAAGGGTTAAAATATTTATATAATCTTATAAGGGAAATAGAAAATAAAGATCCTGACGGCATTCAATATCCCAGACTCAAGCAAAGCGATGATGCATCTGCAGTTTATATTCAATTAGGTTAATGAAAGTTTTGAATACGTTAATGAGAGGTATGAGTTGATGAAAGGTAAAGAAATGAATCATTTAATTATTTATAGCTCAAAGTACGGAGCTGTTGAAAAATGTGCTAAGCTTATTCAAGAAAGGTTAGACGGCACAACCCAATTGATAAACCTTAAAACAGACTCAGTGAATGATTTTGAGGCATATGACACGGTTTTAATTGGGGGGTCTGTGTACGCAGGAAAATTTCAAGAAGCATTGAGAAAGTTTGCAACAGATCATCAAGATGGCTTATGTAAGAAGAAGTTGGGTATATTTCTTCTGTGTAAGGATGAAGGGGAAAAAGTCCAAGAGTATATGGAGAGCAATTTGCCAAAATGTATCGTTGACCATGCACAAGTAAAAGTGCATTTAGGGCATGAAATTAATTTAGAAAAGATGAATTTTTTAGAAAAAACTTTATTGAAAACATTCTTTAAAATTAAAAAGAGCTATTCACAAATCAATCAAGACGCTATTAGTGAATTGGCCAATACAATTAATGCTAAGTAATTAAATTCTCAGATATCAACCATACGTTTTTAGATTTTATTTGCATATACTTAGGCTGATTATAGAGTAATTCTAATATTACTATAAAATTGAATTAAAGAAGAGAGGGGAATTATGGCAAGAAATAAAGAACTAAACGAACAAATGCGGAAAAAAAGTCAAGATAAACTCATTCATGTTGCGCAGACAATGTTTGCTAAAAAAGGGTACTATAATTGTAAAGTTTCTGATATTGCTCGTGAAGCAGGAATGAGTACGGGGAATGCTTATTGGTATTATTCAAGTAAAGAAGAGATTTTAAAGGAGATTCTTTCTCAAGGTTTTAAAAAACAAGAAGACTTGCTAAATAAGGGTACAACATATACAGAACCGCTGAAAGAAAGATTAAATCGCATCGTTGATGAATACATAGTTTTTTGTAAAGAAAATAGTGACTTTTTTACAATATTGCTGGCAGTACTCAGTCATGATGGAGAAGAATTTTTAAATAAATTAGGTTTTGATATGAAACAAATCAGCTTAACGTATCATGAAACATTATTAAAGGTATTGTCGCCTTATCATACATATGGTAATGAAACAATGATTAGCGAAGAGTTTCAGCCAACATTCTTTTTTTCCTTCTTTTTAAGCTTATTTCTTAGTTACCGTAATGATTGGCATAGCATTCCTGAGCAGTTGATTCGTGAAGGCGTTTTAAAACTTCTTGGATTTAATGATATTAGTGAGTACACTTAATTTATGTCATAAACCAATAGATAGAAAAATTTTTTAAAGGAAAATTAATATGAACAGTGTATTGATATCAGAAAAAGCTAATCCAATAATAAAAGAATACCTAAAAAACAGCAGTTATAATGTCATAAACGTCAAGAAAACCAATGCAGTATATAAGGCCGTTTCTTCTCATACGGATATTTATATATGTAAAGTTGGAGAAGAAATTATTATTGCTAAAGAACAACTCAAATTATTACAGAAAGATTTGGAAATCAATAAAATTAAATATGAAGAAGGTGCATCCTTATTAGGATACAGCTATCCAAGCAATATAATATATAATGCTGTTCATATGGGAAATTATTTTATACATAATACTAAATATACGGATGCGGCAGTATTGGATTCAGCCCATCGAAAAGGATTAAAGATTCTCCATGTTAAACAAGGCTATACCAATTGCAGCCTTGTGGTAATAGATGATGACTCGGTGATCACTTCAGATAAAGGACTAAGCCGTGTTCTAAAAATGTATAACATAGACGTTTTAGAGATTCAACAGGGCTCTGTAAGACTTGAAGGGTTTGAGTACGGTTTTTTGGGAGGTGCAAGCGGTAAAATAGGCAATACCATTCTTTTCAATGGTAATTTAGAGCATCATCCGGATTATATGAAGATAAAACAATTTATAGACAGAAAAGGTTTCGATGTCAAATATTTTACAGATTACCTTTTAGAGGATATAGGATCTATTGTAACAATTAATAATTAACAATGAATAATGAATAATTAAGGTGATTTTGCTACGCAAAATATTTTCGTAGAAAATTATCCATAATTATTAACGAATACTTATTAATTATTCATTAAAAGTAGGTGACATATATGAAGACACATGCTATCATACCCGTATTTTTGCCCCACATTGGGTGTCCTAACGATTGTGTGTTCTGCAACCAAAAAACAATAACAGCAAAGCTTAAGCCGTTAGAAGAAAAAGGCATCATTCAAACCATTGAAACTTATCTAAGCACCCTACTGAAAAAAGACATGAAAACCATTGAAATTGCCTTCTTTGGAGGTTCATTTACCGGAATGCCCATTGAAGATCAAAAGAAATATCTTAAAATTGCAAAAGAATATAAAGGCAAAGGATTAATAGATGAAATACGATTGTCTACAAGACCCGATTATATAGATGATGAAATACTGATCCATTTAAAAGACTATGAAGTCAATACCATAGAACTGGGCGTTCAATCCTTTGATGAAGACGTGCTGAAATTATCCAACCGCGGCCATAGCAGCGACGTTGTTGAAAAAAGTGCTCATCTCATTCATGCTTATGGATTTAAGCTGGGGATACAACTTATGATTGGATTGCCCGGAGATAGCTATGATAAGGCCATAACATCAGCCAGAAGAACCGTCAATTTAAAGCCGGCTGTAGCAAGGCTTTATCCTACCATAGTTCTGAAGGAAACAGAGCTTGAAAATATGTACCATCGAGGCACTTATAAACCTTTTACGAAAGAGGGCGTATTGAAGACAACGAAAGAAATGTACTTGATTTTAAAAAATGCCGGGATAAAAGTCATTCGAGTGGGTTTAAAAAGCAGCGACTACATCAGTGAAGGACACTCTGTAATAGCAGGGGATTACCATCCGGCATTCCGACAAGTGGTGGAAAGTGAAATTGTAAAAGATTATTTAGAAAGTTGTTTAACAGATAAGTTTGACACAGCAGTTTTTTACAGTAATAGTACTTGCTTTTCAACTATGATTGGGAATAAAAAATCTAATAAAGCATATTTTGAAAAAAAGTATTCTGATAAAATATTTGAATTTAAAATTAATGAAAAGTTAAAAGATGAAGAGTATCAAGTTAAATTGATTAAATAGGAATTACTGAGTGACAGCATATTAATACAATTAGAGAACTGTGATGAAAGCTTCACTCATCAGGACATGAAAAATGGTCAATATAATCTAAGATACTTGCATTTGATTTACGTTGAGAGACATTTGGTATATAATTTTCATTGCGAAACGAACAAAGGGAGAATTATTATTTATTTACTTTATTTAAACGGTCAGAGCCCTAAACCTCTGCAAAGTATTACAACCCTTTGGTTTTAATTCCGCTGCACTTCATTAAAACTGCATTTCTCCATTACAAATTATATACCAAATATCTCCTGTAACTAATAATGTGTATTCGTTCAGCAAGCCAAAGTAAATTAAAATTTGAAAGGAGGAAAGCTTATGGAATTGTATTTGGATACAGGCAATTTGGAAGAAATAAAATTATTGTCTGACATATTATGGATTGATGGTGTGACAACCAATCCCACATTGGTATCAAAAGAAAAAAGAAATATTATAAAATCTTTGGATGAAATACTTAAAATCATTGGAGATGATAAGATCATTCACGCTCAAGTTGTGAGCAGAGATTATGAAGGTATGCTTGAAGAGGCTAAGTTTTTAAGCAGTAAATATGAAAATTTATATGTAAAAATACCTGTAACATCAGAAGGATTAAAAGCGATTAAGCAGCTGACTCAAGATGGCATAAAAACTACAGGGACCGCAATTTTCACTGCTCAACAGGCTGTGTTAGCCTCTAAAGCAGGAGCCAGCTATTTAGCGCCTTATGTGAATCGATTGGACAATATATCCGGTAATGGGGTTGAAGTTGTTAAAGATATCGTGTCGATCATTAAAGCATATAATTTTAAAACCAAAGTACTGGCTGCAAGCTTTAAAAATAGTCAGCAAGTATTGGATACCATTAAGGAAGGTGCTCACGGTATAACCGTATCCAGTGATGTAGCCAAATTTATGATAGAGCATCCTTTAACCAATTTTAGTGTAGATAAATTCATACAAGATTGGGAGGATGTATTTGGAATAGGAAGTAACGTGATGGATTAATCTTAAATATCCTAAGCCAATCTTATTAAGGGTGAAGAGTATTTATTATCGGTAATAATCCGGATTTGATAAAGGACTGTGCAAAAAAACTGCTCAGTCCTTTAAATTAATTTAATTCAGTTTTAGTAATTTGCAATGGTCGGCCATCTAGATAATAAATAGTATCTGAAAGCATTTTAGCTTCCTTTATATCATGAGTAACCAGTACCACTGTTTTAGGGTTCATTTTTATAAGGCTTTTAAGCAAGTCCGTTAAGCTGTCTTTTAGAACAGCATCCAGCCCCTGAAAGGGCTCATCCAACAACAATAGCTTGTGCGGAAATGCAAAGGCCCTGGCGATAGCTACCCTTTGTTTCATACCGCCGCTCAGTTCACCTGGATAAGCGTCTTTAAATTTAAAAAGATCTACCAACTTAAGATAGTGACAAATATGCTCATCTAACCCTTGACTAAGAATCGTATTTTCTAATATAAACGCTAGATTATCATATACCGTAAGCCAAGGAATCAGCCTAGTCTCCTGAAAGATAAAGGAAATACCAATGAAGCTGGGTATGGTCACTTTACCGGTGTAATCTTGTTCCAGACCAGATAATATTTTTAGAATAGTTGTTTTACCACATCCGGAGGGTCCGAACAAACAAGACACCTTATTCTCTTCAAAGTTGATATTAAAATTATTGAGTATTTCCAGATCACCGTATTGTTTACAGATTTTTTCTAACCGATACATCATATCACCTTTAAGTTTCTATGTTGCTGCAAGAGAGCGATAAGCTTTTTTGAAATATTTTCAAACAGTAAGCTCCAAATAATGATTAAAATGGTCCAAGCAAAAACTTCGCGCATCTCTAAGCAAACTTTTGCGTTGTATATATTTTGTCCAATAGAATGTCGAACTGCACTAATGACTTCAGCAGCTATGGTGCCCTTCCACGTAACACCTATGCCGGTAATAATGCCGGCTCCCATATAAGGAACAATGCTGGGAAAATAAATTTTTTTAATGATTTTACTCTTTTTAACCTGATACAGCGTCGCCATATTAATGAGGAGTGGATCTACATTGTGTATCCCTTCAATAATGTTGTAATAAATAATGGGAAGGCCAAGTAAAATACCACAAAATACAGGTACAGCCTGGGAGGGAAGATAAACCATGGTGATAATAATAAAAGAAACAACAGGCGTTGACTTGACGGCAACTAAAACCGGCTGCAACAAATCAAAAAAATGACTGTTTAATCCGGCGATAATACCTAAAGTTATCCCCAATATAAGAGCTATGATAAAAGCAGATAAAACTCTGAAAATACTGCTTAAAATAACAAAATAAGTTGGTTTTTGAACCAATAATTCTAATAGAGTAATAAGAGTTTCCAAAGGAGAAGGCAAATAAAAGT
Organism: Clostridia bacterium; assembly: GCA_028279945.1. Lineage (GTDB taxonomy): Bacteria > Bacillota > Clostridia > Peptostreptococcales > JAAYPU01 > JAKSCF01. The sequence continues at coordinate 5,709 of JANQMT010000033.1, read as the reverse complement.
CATTGGTTCTCAAAGATAGCAGCCCCCAAATCAAAAACCAAAAGGTGAAAATGATGATCCATTTATACCAACGTCTATGAGCCTTATTGATAGAAGAAATCATTTTCAGGAATCTTTCCTCCTACTGATTTTGGATTAAACTCAAACAGTATATTATAAAAATCCAATACAGCTTCCTTTGCATCCTGAGCAGGAATCAATGTGATATGGCAGTTGGGGATTGCTTTAGAAGCGACAACTGCATTAGGCAGAATCTCATATTTAGCAATAAGCTCTCCGGCTTCATTAACATTGCTATTGACATAATCAACTGATATTTTGTATTCATTCATAAAATTTTCTATGGCTTCAGGATGTTCGCCGGCAAAATCCTTTCTGACAATAATGGACCCCATTGGCAATGGCTTGTCATCACCCAATACCGAATTCCATTCTTCTGTTATGTCCAAAGCAATTCGAATATCACTGTTTTTTTGTATGACTGTCGTAACAAATGGTTGAGGGAGTAATGCAATGGTTGTGTCACCTGCAGCAGCAGAAGCGGCAAGCTCACCATGCTCCAGTGCATAATCCACCACAACATCTTTGCCTGCTTCTAAACCATTTGCGTTCAATAAGTAATTTAAGATATATTCTGGAGCGGCACCTTTTCCCGATGAAGCGAGGGTTTTCCCTGCAAGATCTTCTAAAGAATGAATGGTGTTGCCGTTTTCAACAATAGATAAAACACCCAGTGTGTTGATACCCAGCAATTGAATCTTACCTTCAGTCTTGGCATTTAAAATAGCAGCTAAGTTTGAAGGGACAGCAGCAATATCTATTTCTCCTTGGGCTACTTTTCCGATTAACTGATCAGGAGCCCCTACAACTTGAAAGTCATAATCATTTTTTGTTTGTTCCAGAGTGTCCATTTCCATTAAATAACTCATGCCCATACCGGTGGGACCTTTTAACGTTCCAATTTGAATGGTAACTTTAGAAGCCTGTTCATCGGGTGCATCATTTGATTCTTCTGCAGGTGCACCGCATCCTGCAAGAATTAAAGCCAATGATAAAATCAATACCAATATTCGTTTATTTTTTTTCATTACGAATCTCCTTTCAATAAACATATTTTTTTGCCGTAATAGGAAATCAGACCTTTTTGGCGCAGTTGATCCATTATTCTGTAAAGTGAAGACCTGCTAATTCCTAAAAAATCTGCTAGTTCTGTTTTAGACATTTTAAGCATAAAAGAAGTGGCCTTTTGTGCTTCAGATTCTTTTTTTAAAAAACTCAAAAGCTTCATTTCTACTGATTCGGTTGTAAACAATTCAATTTTATTTAATAAGAATTGAACATGGTGGTTGACCAAATAAAGATAGTTTTTTAAAAGTTGATCGTCTTTTTTTAGAAGAAATAAAAAAATATCTTCATTTAAAAATAAAACTCTTGAAGCTTTATTAAAAATAATTCGAGTAGGATAAAGCTCGTCATTGCTGAATACTGCCAGAATACCGAAAACATCCCCTGTATGTAAGTCGTTTAGAAAAACACGCTGTCCTAAGTGATGGTTTTTTTCAACCTTTGCATTTCCATCTAATATGATTGCAATTTTTTTCTTAAAAAAGGTTTCACTATAAGCCACATCTCCTTTTTCATACGAAACAATATCATAAGAAATGGATTCTAACATATCAAGTATTTTAGAAGCAGCAACATCTTTAAAGAGGAAAGATTTTTTTAATGCTTGAATCATAAAAAAATACTCCTTTTGTCTTATTTAGGACAGATTAGTTAAAAAAATTATATTATACTAAATCTACGATGTCAATGATAATGATAATCGTAATCAATATAAGGAGAATTAAAATGAAAGTAACCATTATGGGCGGCGGTCCCTCAACAGGAAAAACGTCTATTCTTGTGCATACGTTGAAACACTTAATGTTTGCAGGCATCAAACCGGCAGTTGTAAAGATTGATTGTTTAGATGCGTCTCAAGATGAAGTATATAAAGCATTAAAACTCCCATTTGCAGTAGGGCTATCAGAAGATTTATGCCCAGATCATTATCTGGCTACCAATATGATTGCTATGTTTAACTGGGCCCAATCCAAAAAAGCAGACCTGCTTATCATTGAGACAGCAGGGCTCTGTAATAGGTGTGCACCTTTTATAGACTTATCCTTAAATATCTGTTCAATAGATTATACAGCCAGTATTAAAGCGCCATTCAAATACGGACCTATTGTTAAAACAGCCGATATCATTATGCTCAGCAAAGGGGATCTGATTTCTCAAGCAGAAAGAGAAGTGTTTCAGCACAATTTAATAAAAATAAATAACAGTGCTGAGTTGGTAGAAGTCAATGGACTGACAGGCCGAGGTGCTCAGACCTTATCCAAACTGATATTGCAGGGACCTTCTGCAGAGGCGTTAGAAAATGGATTGTTAAAATACACCATGCCCAGTGCGACCTGCTCTTACTGTGTAGGTGAACGTAGAATCGCAGAACAATTTCATCACGGCATCGTCAATACCATTAATTTTGAGGAGGACGTATATGTTTAAACAAATTGAAATCTATCCCGGCTTTGACAAAAGTGATTGTAAAGAGAAATTTCAGCGCTTGGTGCTAAAGCCCGGTGAAGTTTACACCATAGTAGGGCCCACAGGATCTGGAAAAACACAGCTATTTGAAGACATCGAAACCTTAAATAATAAAGAAGGTGTTACAAAGCGAGAGATCGTAGCAAGAGGCAGAGCTCCAAAGATTGCACACCTTTCTCAGAAAATGAATTACATGGTAGACATGTCTGTAATGGAATTTATAAAAGTTCATGGAAGGTGTTTAGGGATTAGAGATATTAATGATTATGCAATGAAAGTTTTAAAGCTTTCAAATCAATTGAGTGGAGAAAAAATTAAAGCAGAAGATAACCTTACAAAGTTAAGCGGCGGTCAATCGCGCTCATTAATGATTGGGGATGTAGCAATGAATCAACATTCAGATATTGTGTTGTTGGATGAAATTGAAAACGCCGGCATTGATCGTTTGAAAGTGCTGAAAATATTGATTCAGGCCAATAAGCTTATATTACTCATAACCCATGATCCATTACTGGCTTTGTTAGGACATCATCGAATTGTTTTAGAAAACGGCGGCATTAAAAAGGTTGTAACACGAACCGTACATGAAGAGCGGCTAAGTGAAGACTTAATTATATTAGACAAACAAATGGACTTAGCCAGAGAGAATTTAAGAAGCGGAGGGGTATTACACAATGAATGGCAGTTATAAAGTATGCTGGAATAATATCTGTTTACTGAGCAGGCTTGAGGAATCCATTACCACAAGTCAAAATAATCCAAATTTTTCATATGAATATTTTGGGATGGGAAGGGAAAAAGACTTATTAGATTGCGTGAAAAATTCAGGGTATGAGTGGTCCATACTTTTATCCTCTGATACAGATATTTTTCAGGATCAGAGGGTGCTCCTCAAGCGAAAAAAGGAGCTTTACTCCTGGGAACAAGAAAGTATAGAATCTAAAATTAATAACAATGCGCTTTATGACCATCCTAATTACTGGCCTTTTATCGTGATTCCCTTGGTGATGATTGTTAATACACAAATAATAAGCCAAATTCCCAAATCACTTGAGGAGTTGACTACAAATGCATATAAAAGGGAGTTTACCTTTGGAGGGATGCATAATTCTGCAGGAAGATCCTTATTAAAAGCAGTATGGACGTTATATGGAAAAGAAGCTGTAGTCAAATTTCTAAACAATGCGTCTATCCAATCCATGCCAGCCGCAGCCTTTAAAAATGTAATCGATAAAAAAGTACCTATAGGGATTGTGCCTACCATTTTTGCAGCACGAGAAGGGCTTGATGGACTAAAAATGGTTATACCAAAAGAAGGTGCAGTTGCCATTCCTTCCTACATCGCAGCTAAAAAAAATGTGCCGGATTCTATTATACAGGAATTTATGAATGATATTTATTGGAATAAAGAATTCCATGAATTATTATGGAAGAAAGGAAAAGTTTCCTCACCTTTGATTAAAGAAAGTCAGATTCCAGTTTACTATCCATCTCAAAGAAAACTGTTAGCTATTAAAGATGAAGAGTTTTATTCGTTAATTAAACCATGGTCATAATTTTTAAAAAGTTACAGATAAAATAAGCTTGCTGAATTAATTTGATTCAACAAGCTTTTAATATTAAAAATTTCATATTTGATATTAGGAAAAATAAAAGTTTATTATTTGGGGATAATGTTTAATTGTAAATCAAGGCCATCCAATATTTTTATTAGGTTTGATAAAGTTGGCATGTGTTTTCTATTCTCAAATCTTGAAATTTCTTGTTGTTTAACTCCAATTGATTTAGCTAATGCTTCTTGAGTTAACCCTTTTTCTTTTCTTGCTTTAACCACGTTACTTATTAATTTATATTCCACCATCATCTCGTTATAAGCTTCTTTAAATTCACTATCTTTTTCACATTCACGAGAGATTGTCGTCTTAATATCGATGCTCTCAAATGGCATTTTATAAGCTCCTTTCCAAAGGACTAATTACCTTTCTTTAGTTAATTTATATGTCCAATGTAAATTTTAATTCCTTACTTTGCAGAAACTGTTGGAGGTATTTCTTTTGCTCTTTTCATTGCTATTTCAATATTTTTTTTCTCAGCTTTATTTTTTTGTTTTTTACAAGCATGTAGTAAAAAAATATTATCTTGGTCTACTAATATGTACATTATCCTATTATGTCGGTAAAATTTTATTTCCCAAATTTTCCCTTTTAGTTGCCTTGTATCTAAAGTATCTAAAAACTTTGAGCCTTGCTCTTCCAGATTTGATATAATTGCATAACCTTCTGCTCTTTCTCTTGTCTCTAAACTATCTAAATAAATAAATATTTCATTTTTACCACCCATTGTGGTATATGCGTGTACTTGCATTCTACCTCACTTTCGAAAAACATGCCTATTTATATATATTAAAACAACAAATATGTTGTGACACTTTATTTATATAACATTTATAATGTATTGTCAAATTAAGAAACTTATTTTCAGGATTAATCACTCTTACTTATGATTATCTTGAAATTTACAAAAAATAATGCAACAATTAGATTAAGCAATGTACAGCTTATATTTTACGATTTTAAAATTGCATCTAGTCAGTAGCTATCGTTGTCTAGATTTTTTTACCTTAGTAGGAGGAGTTTTAATGGATATTAAACAAGTCAGAGAATATTTTCTAAGTAAATCAGGTGTAAAAGAGGACGTGCCTTTTAAAATCCCAGTTCCTGTGTTTAAAGTTGGGGATAAAATGTTTGGCCTTATTAATATGCATGAGCCGGGTAGAGAAAGCATCAACCTAAAATATCCAAAAGATAGGATCAATGAGATTCGATCTTTATACAGCGACATAAAGCCGGGCTATCATATGAATAAGGACAATTGGAATACAGTTTACCTTGATGGAAAGCTGGAAGATGAATTGATAAAAGAACTCATCGACATTTCTTATGAAATTGTTTTTAAATCATTGCCAAAAAAAAAGCAGGCAGAGATAAAAGATGAGTAAGAAAAAAGACAAAAAAGGTTGATTTTATACAGTTAAAAGGTATATAATCCCATCTTTGACAGTTGAGAAACAAAAAAAGCTTGGAACCCATTGTAAATAGTGAGATTCAAGCTTTTGTG